>NZ_JACARN010000136.1:0-9690 GCF_013386605.1 Pseudomonas sp. IPO3749
GAGCGGGCTTGCCCCGCGCTGGGCTGCGCAGCAGCCCCTAAAAAGCCGGGAGCGCTTCGCACTCCAGCGCGAGCAAGCTCGCTCACCACAGAAGCCCGCTCACCACAGTAAGCCCACCCGTCTCAGCCCGCGAGCGCAGCCCCGTCCATCTTCTGGCGCAAGCTCAACGGACGCATATCCGTCCAGACTTCTTCGATGTAGGCCAGGCATTCTTTCTTCAGGCCGCTCTTGCCTACGGTGCGCCAGCCTTCTGGCACGGCCTTGTAGTCGGGCCAGATGGAATACTGTTCTTCGTGGTTGACCACTACCTGAAACAGGATGTCGTCGCGGTCAAATACTGAGGTCATTGCTGTTCTCCATCGCTGAAAGACTGGCTGCGCACCGCGCGCAGCACTGATATCTGTAGAAACGTACCAAGCGTGCAAAAAATTAGAGGCTGGCGACCGCCGCCGCCAACGCTCGCCCGAAGATGTCCGCCACCTGGTCGACTTCAGCCGCAGTAATCACCAGCGGCGGCAGGAAACGCACCACGCTGCCGTGCCGGCCACCGAGTTCCAGGATCAAGCCGCGCTTGAGGCATTCACGCTGCACCAGTGGCGCCAGTTGGCGGTGCACCGGTGGGTGACCCTGGATGTCTAGTGGGCCATTCGGGTCTACCAGTTCCACACCCAGCATCAGCCCACGACCGCGAATATCGCCCAGCTGTGGAAAGTCGCGTTGCAGGATGCGCAGGTGTTCGCCCAAGCGTTCGCCCATAGCGGCAGCGTGACCGGCCAAGTCATGCTCCTTGAGGTAGCGCATCACCGCCGAGCCTGCCGCCATCGCCATTTGGTTGCCACGGAAAGTGCCGGCATGGGCGCCCGGCAGCCAGGTGTCGAGCCAGTCGCGATACACCACCACCGCCAACGGCAGGCTGCCGCCGATGGCCTTGGACATCACCACCACATCCGGAATGATGCCGGCGTGTTCGAAGGCAAACATCTTGCCGGTGCGACCGAAACCGCTCTGAATTTCATCAACGATCAACGCCACGCCCGCCTGCTCGGTGATACGGCGCAGGCCGCGCAGCCAGTCGAGATCCGCCGGAATCACACCGCCCTCGCCCTGCACCACTTCGACGATCACCGCCGCCGGCAATAGCACGCCCGCTTCGGGATCGTTCAGCAGGTTTTCCAGGTAATGCAGGTTGACCCGCACCCCTTCGGCGCCGCCCAGGCCGAACGGGCAACGGTAGTCGTAGGGGTACGGCAAAAACTGCACGCCATTGCCGAGCAAGGCCCCCAAGGGTTTTTTCGGCCCCAGGCTGCCCATCAGGCTCAACGCGCCCTGGCTCATGCCGTGGTAACCGCCCTGGAAGGACAGTACGGTGCTACGGCCAGTGGCAGTGCGTACCAGCTTCAATGCCGCTTCCACCGCATCCGTGCCAGTAGGGCCGCAGAACTGGATTTTCGCTTCCCGCGCCAACGCAGGCGGCAACAGGCCGAACAGGTCCTGTACAAACTGATCCTTGACCGGCGTCGTCAGGTCCAGGGTATGCAGAGGCAATTCATCGGCCAGCACTTGCTGGATCGCCTCGATCACCACCGGGTGGTTATGCCCCAGCGCCAACGTACCCGCACCGGCCAGGCAGTCGATGAAACGGCGGCCTTCCACGTCTTCCACGTAGAGGCCCTTGGCACGTTTGAGCGCCAGGGGAATGCGCCTAGGGTAGCTGCGGGCGTTGGATTCCTGCTGGCGCTGACGCGCGAGCAGCGGGGTTTCGTCGAACTGGTAAAGCGTTTCATGCACCTGGACGTCTTCGATACGGCTGGTAGCGACTGACATTTCTCGATCCCTCAATACGCTGATGATGGTGACCAAACTGCCGATCCGCTGGCGTCTGGCCCAAGGGGCATGCGCACGGATTTCCTGTTCTGGAAACGCACCAGCGTCAGGAGGATTTACTCCTCCGGTCGCGAAAAACCGTCAACTGCACAGCCCTTGGTACTTTTCATTCAACGCATAAAGAATCGCGCAGGTTTCAGCATCCAGAAACCCACGATAATCCCGTGGACGAAAGTGCATCTGAAACGCTCGCGTGCGCTGTTCAAACCCTCGCCGATTCTTCGCCGGCGCATACCCGTAGCGCTGAAACGCCCGCTCCACCTCGACTTCCGACGGCAGCCCCAGGCAGAAGCGGCGTTGATACATCGCCTGGGACGCTTCATCAAACCAGGCCCCTACCCCCGCGTCATGCAAGCGCCGCCACGGCAGACGCGGCCCTGGATCGCTCTTACGGCTGAACGCCACGTCCGAATGCCCGAGAATGTCGGTAGGCCCAATCTGTGGATAACGTCCGAGAATGTCGCGCACCAGGGCAATCAACACGTCGACTTGTTCCTCACCGTAGGCGGGAAAGGTGAACACACCGCCGTCATCCCGTGCCAGGTTGACGATCTCGATACCGACCGAGCGGCTGTTGAGGTTGTCGCGCCCCGCCCAATGACTCACCCCGGCATGCCAGGCGCGCTTGTCCTCTTCCACCAACCGAAACACCCGCAACTCTTCGTAGCCTGCGGCGCGGTAGCTGGGGTCGTCAGAGTCGGGCAGCAGGTAGTGCGCACTCACGCCATCCTGGGTCAGGGTGCGCAGGGATGAGCCAAAAGGTGCCGCGGTGTAATGCAGGATCACCTGCCGCACGGGCTCGCCGTTGCGTTCGTTGAAACCTTTGGCAGGGAAGCTTGTATCGATGACCAACATAAGAACCGTCCTTTTCAATACAGGCCGAGTCGTTCAGCCCGTTCAAGCGCAAAAAATTACCGCCATCCTGAAGGCTTGATCCTCAGGAGGGCGGTAACTATGTGGCACTTGAAAGAAAAGTGATCAGCGCCGTAGCGGCATGCCCAATTCGACGCGCAGGCCATCCGGCTGGCTGTCGAACTTCAAGGAGCAGGAGCAGCGCTGCACGATCGCTTGCACGATCGCCAGGCCCAGCCCGCAGCCTTCGCTGTTGCCATTGCGCCAAAAGCGTTGGGTCAGGTATTGCAGGTCCTCCGGCGAAATCTGCTTGCCGTGGTCACGCACGCAGAACACCACGTTATCCGCCTCGATCAATACGCGCAGTTCCACCCGCGTGTCCGCCGGCGTGTGGCGCAGGGCGTTGTCCAGCAGGTTGCGCAGGGCCGCGACCGCCAGGCCCACCGGCATTTCCACCGGGGTAACCGAGAGGTTATCCGGCAGGATCAGGTCGATGCGCGAGTTATCACCGGCATTGGCATCCTGGATGGCCAGCCGTGCCACGTCCTCGGCACTGGAGTGCATGCCATCGTCAAATGACAGGTTGCCCTCCACCCGCGCCAGCAGCAGCAATTGCTCCAGGGTGCGATGCAGGCGGTCGGCGCCCTCCTCGGCGTGGGCCAGGGATTGGTCGCGGGCTGCGCCGTCGGTCATGCGCGCTACTTGCAGGTGGGTCTTGATCGCCGTCAGCGGGCTGCGCAGTTCGTGGGCGGCGTCGCCGGTCAGGCGGCGTTCGCGCTCGATGGTCTTGGCGATGCGTTGCAACAATTGGTTCTGGGTGTCGAGCAGTGGCTTGAGTTCGCTGGGCAACGGGTGGATCTGCAGCGGTTCCAGGGAGTCCGCACTGCGCCGCATCAGAGCGTCACGCATGCGGTTGAGCGGCAGCAGGCTCTGGCCGATGCCCAACCACAGCAGGCACAGGCAGCCGAGCATTGCCACGCCGACCGGCACCGAAGCAGCCAGCAGGATCGACAGGTTCAACGCCTCACGCTCCACCTGACGGTCGGCGGTGGTGATCAACAGGTCACCACGGGACAGGGTGAAACTGCGCCAGTTCACGCCATCGATCACCTGGTCACGAAAGCCACTCTGGCGCGATTCCAGGCCTTCATCCGGCGTGGCATGACTGCGCGCCAGCACTTCGCCACGCAAGGAACTGACCTGGCACGCCATGCCACCCGGCACGTTGAGTTGTGCCCCATGGAAATGCGCACCGCCGCTCACACTGGCCAGGCCCGGCATTTGCTCGGTCAGCCCCGCCACCATGCGCGCCGACGCCACCAGGCGTTGGTCGAGAGAGAACATCATCTGGTTGCGCAGGTCGTTGAGCATCCAGGCCGCCGCCAGCGCCCAGATCAACACAAAAGCGGCGCCCAGCTTGAATGTCAGGCGCAGGCGCAGGCTTTTCACGATGCGTCCTCGCCCCCGTCCGCCGGGCCCAGGCGATAGCCGAGGCCGCGCACGGTCTCGACGATGCCGTTGCCCAATTTGCGCCGCAGGTGGTGGATATGCACGTTGAGGGCGTTGCTTTCCAATTCGTCATTGAAACCGTAGACGCTGTCCTTGAGCTGTTCGCTGGACAGCACCCGGCCTTTGTTATGCAACAGGGCCTGCAACAGCGCCTGCTCGCGGCGCGACAGGTCCACCGGCTCGCCGCCCAGGAAGGTTTCGCGGCTGCTGGGGTCGTAGGCCAGGCGGCCATGTTCGATCAGGTTGACGCTGCGCCCCGCCACCCGACGCAGCAGGGTTTGCAGACGGGCGGCGAGTTCGCGCAGGTCGAAGGGTTTGAGCAGGTAGTCGTCGGCGCCGGCCTGCAGGCCGTCGACACGGTTGGTCACTGAGTCGCGTGCGGTGAGGATCAGCACCGGAATCTCCAGGCCCTGGCTGCGCTGTTGCTGCAACAGCTTGAGGCCGTCCTCGTCCGGCAGGCCGAGGTCGAGCACCATGATGTCAAACGTGGCGGCCCTGAGCATCGCGCGCGCGGCACCGGCCGAGGCCACGCGCTCCACGGTAAAACCCTGGGCGGTCAGGCCGGCCACGATGCCGCTGGCGATCAGTTCGTCGTCTTCACAGACCAGTACGTGCATGGTGAACCCTTCATGAAAGATGGGGTGATTAAAAGTGCCGTGGATTAACTGCAGATTATGCCGCTAAACCCCCCACACTCAATCTAGAATAGCCTCGGTTAATCATCGGTTAATCAACGCCACACATTGTGTGCCTACTTGCATCGAACTAAGGCTTGACCATGCGGCATCTGTTTACCTTTCTGCTGGTGTTGTTCGCGGGGTTCGCCCAGGCCGCGCCGGGCAATCCGTTTGAGACCAAACCCGATTTCCTCCCGGTGGGCAAAGCCTTCACCTTTACCTCCGAACGTCTTGAAAGTGGCGAGACCCAGCTGTATTGGCAGATTGCCGACGGTTACTACCTCTACAAGCAACGCATGAAATTCGAGGGCCTGGCCGAAAAGCCCGCGTTGCCGCAAGGCGAGGCCCATAGCGATGAATTCTTCGGTGACCAGGAGGTGTATCGCCAGGGCCTGGAGGTGAAGATCCCGGCCGGCGCCACCGGCCAGGTCAAGCTCGGCTGGCAGGGCTGTGCCGATGCGGGCCTGTGCTATCCGCCGCAGTCGATGACCGTGGACCTGGGGGGCAACCCGGCCGTTGCCGCGACCGCCGAAGCCCAGGATCAGAGCCTGGCCAGTGGCCTGCAACAACGTAGCCTGGGTTGGAGCCTGCTGCTGTTCTTCGGCCTCGGCCTGTTGCTGGCATTTGCCCCCTGTTCGCTGCCGATGCTGCCGATCCTCGCCGGTCTGGTAGTCGGCAGTGGCGCCAGCCCACGCCGCGGGTTTGCCTTGGCCAGCAGCTATGTGGTGTGCATGGCGCTGGTGTATGCCGCACTGGGCGTAGTGGCCGCGCTGCTCGGCAGCAACCTCGCCGCGCTACTGCAAACTCCATGGATCCTCGGCAGTTTCGCCGCGCTGTTCGTCATTCTAGCCCTGCCGATGTTCGGTTTCTTCGAACTGCAACTGCCGGCCTTCCTGCGTGATCGCCTGGACAACGTCAGCCGCCAGCAAAGCGGCGGCAGCCTGGTCGGTGCGGGAGTTCTCGGCGCACTGTCCGGCCTGCTGGTGGGCCCGTGCATGACCGCCCCCCTGGCCGGAGCCCTGTTGTATATCGCCCAGAGCGGCAACGCCTTGCACGGCGGCCTGATCCTGTTCGCCATGGGCATCGGCATTGGCATTCCGCTGTTGCTGCTGGTGACCGTGGGCAATCGCTTCCTGCCCAAGCCGGGCACCTGGATGAACGTACTCAAGGGCGTCTTCGGCTTCCTGTTCCTCGGCACCGCCGTGCTGATGATTCGCCCAGTGGTCGATGAAAGCCTGTGGATCGGCCTGTGGGGCGCACTCGCGTTGGTGATGGCCTACTGCGGCTGGACCCTGGCCCGCGAATATGGCCTGGCGGCCAAGGTGTTTGGCGCCGGTTCCCTGGTGCTCGGCCTGTGGGGCGCGGTGCTGGTGGTGGGCGCAGCGGGTGGCAGCGATGACCTGTGGCAACCGTTGAAGGTCTACAGCGGCTCGCGGACTGCCGCCGCACCGAGCGCACACGACGCCTTCATGACCCTCAGCGACCCCGCCGTGCTGCAAAGCCAGCTCGATAGCGCCAAGGCCCAAGGCCAGTGGGTGCTGGTGGATTACTACGCCGACTGGTGCGTGTCGTGCAAGATCATGGAAAAACAGGTATTCGGTAAACCCGAGGTGATGGCTGCCCTGAAAGACGTGCGCCTGCTGCGCCTGGACGTCACCGCCGACAACGCCGCCAGCCGCGAGCTGCTCGGCCGCTACAAAGTCCCTGGCCCGCCGAGCTTCGTGTGGATCGGCCCGGACGGTGAAGAACGCCGCGCTCAACGCATCACCGGCGAAGTGGATGCCGCCGCCTTCCTGCAACGCTGGACGCACACCCGGGACGCCCTCTGAATGCTGACCCTGACCATCGGCACCTTCGCCATCGCCCTGAATCACATCCTGCTGATCAGCGCGCTGATTCTCGCCACCCTGGTGGGCTGGCGCGTGGCCAAGCGTGGTGGTGAAAACCCGGAATCGGTGCTGTTCAGCCTGTTCCTGCTGGGCATGCTGGTGGCCCGCGTCAGCTTTGTGCTGATGTACTGGAGTGACTACAGTCACGCGCCGCTGCAGATGGTCGACCTGCGCGACGGCGGCTTCCTCGCCTGGCCCGGTGTGATTGCGCTGATCCTGGGCGCGCTGCTCTACGGCTGGCGCCGCCCGGCCCTGCGCACGCCGCTGGCTGCCGGGGTGGCCACCGGCCTGGTGTTCTGGGGCCTGACCAGTCTGTCCCTGAGCCTCTACGACAAAGGCTCGCAACTGCCGGACATCACCCTGCGCAATGCCAATGGCGACGTGGTGCAACTGACCGATTACAAAGGCGGCCCGCTGGTGATCAACCTGTGGGCCACCTGGTGCCCGCCGTGCCGTCGCGAGATGCCGGTGCTGGAACGTGCCCAACACCAACGCCCCGACGTGACCTTCCTGTTCGTCAACCAGGCCGAAAGCATGCAGAGCGTCAGCACCTTCCTCGCCACCCAGGGCCTGACCCTCGACAACGTTTTATTCGACGCCAGCGGCCGCCTCGGCCAAGCCGTGGGCTCGATGGCCTTGCCGACGACGCTGTTCTATAGCGCCGAAGGGCGCCTGATCAACAGCCACCTCGGCGAACTGTCCCAAGCCAGCCTGGCCCGTGCCATGGAACCCTTCGACACCGCCCCACAAAGGAAACCGACATGCCTCGCCTCCGCCACCTGCTGACCCTGCTGCCGCTGACGCTCGCGGCCTCCCTGGCCCAGGCCGAAGACTGGCCGGCGCCGATCAAACAGATCGAGGCCAAGGGCGCCAAGATCCTCGGCAAATTCGACGCCCCCAGCGGCCTCACCGGCTACGCCGCCCAGTACCAGAACCGTGGCATGGCCCTGTACCTGACCGCCGACGGCAAAAGCGTGATCGCCGGCAACCTGTACGACGCCCAAGGCAACGACCTGAGCAGCGCGCCGCTGGAAAAACTGGTGTACGCGCCGATGGCCAAGGAAGTCTGGGCCAGAATGGAAAAAAGCAGCTGGATCCAGGACGGCGACGTAAAAGCCCCGCGCATCGTCTACCTGTTCAGCGACCCCAACTGCCCTTACTGCAATATGTTCTGGGAACAGGCGCGTCCGTGGGTGAAGGCCGGCAAAGTGCAGCTGCGCCACATCATGGTTGGCATCATCCGCGAAGACAGCCCAGGCAAATCCGCCGCGCTGTTCGCCGCCAAGGATCCGCAAAAAGCCCTTGAAGAACATGAAGCCGCCGGCAAAGGCAGTAAGTTGCAGGCGCTGGACAAGATCCCGGCGGATATCGAGGCCAAGCTTGATAGCAACATGAAGTTGATGGATGAGCTGGAATTGTCAGCGACGCCGGCAATTTTCTATCTGGATGACAAGGGAGGGTTGCAGCAACAGCAGGGGGCGCCTTCGCCGGAGAAGTTGGGGAAAATCATGGGGCCGAAGTGAGCCACGCGCGATTGCTTTAAAAAAAGGCCTCCGTTCTGCGGAGGCCTTTTGCTTGCTAGAGAACACTCACTTGAATCAGACCTCATACACCCGGAGCCAAGTCACCCTGAAGTCATTACCCGGCCCTGATCCCATACGAAGGTTATTGAGACTGAGCCTTACAGTCGTTGAAGAGGGAGTAAACGCGCCCTCAAGCAAATACCAGGTCGTGTCAGGTGTAATAACCGGGGTGATATCGGCTCCATTCACCCTAAGCACAAGCAGAGGAGGGTTAGGTACGCCGTTATCGTCCCGGACCCAGGCATGAAACCTATATAAACGCCCCGGTTCCAGATTATTGAAGACTCTAAAAAGTATCTCGCTCTGGGTGCTTGGGTTGGTTGTGCCTGTATATCCCCAATTCGTCAGCCAGTAGCCGTTACCCCAAGGATAGGGGCCGTAATCACGTCTCAGATCAGCAGGGTTGGTTGCCCCGGCGCCTCTCTGCCAGCTGTTCCAGTCTCTCCCATTTGGGTCGAATGGCGTTTCGTCAAGCAAGCGCTTACGAAGGATTAACTTCAACGCAGGAAAAGTAATTGCCTTGTTTACATCAACACCGCCGTCCGCGGTTAGCTTGAACACGAAAGTCAATTCCGTACCGGTTTCGTATTTATCCAACTCAAGTCGCTTAAGCGCGCGCGACAACCCGTTGGTGACATCCGCATTCGTAATCAACTCGGCATCCATTACCTTAAAGGTGTGGATAGACCCATTCCACAACTTGCCCGAACACTCCAGCCAGCCCCGTTGCCCGGTCAACATGAACCACCAATCGGGCACACCAATGTCAGCATCGGCACCAAATGTACGCAAATCCAGAATGCCGCCTGGCGTTGCAGGCGGCGTGGCCTGCGCCACTTCCGGCGTTGTCAGGCGCACAGGCTCGCTGACGTCAAGATCCAGATCTTTCGACGTCTGAATCTTGCAGGCACTGGTAACGGTGTAGTTGATCGTGAGCGTCTTGCCGCTTGCATGAATCACTTCCGTGCGATCAATAGGGAAGTCTACATATCCACGATTGTTGTCACCCTGCAAGGGGAGTAACGGTATGGAGGTGCCATCTGCCCGCTTAACATTCAACTGAATCTGGTGTTTGTCGCTTATGCCCGTGTAGGCAACCCGAACGGTCATGCCGTTTCTGGCGTTGTAAATCGTCAGTTGCTTGCCCACGGCTTCGAGCACTTCCGGAGCATCCAACACCAGGTTTTCCTGCTCGATGGTGAACGTCTGAACATCAAAGCTGGAAACCTTCTTCAGATCGCATTTGCCATCGAAGCTCACCGCCACATGCAGTTCAAAGTCACTGCAATCTTCCAG
>NZ_JACARN010000137.1:0-7094 GCF_013386605.1 Pseudomonas sp. IPO3749
CGATAGCGCTGCGCAGCGCTGGCAAGCCTTCGGGCTGGCTGTAGAAACCACTGTTCTGAGCGATGCGCCGCAACGCGTCCTGGGTACAGCGCCGCCATTCATCCTGGGGGAACTGGTTGCGGCTGGTGGCGCCGCCGATAAATTCATAGCGCAGTGTGCTATCGCGGGTGGGGTGGCGCATGGGCGAGGGCAGTGACTGCCATTTCGCCAGGTTGGCGGCGCAGGCCAAGTCGGTGGCGGTTTGCAGGCGTTCGGTCTGTGGCGCGCGAGCGTTGACGAAGGTGCCGCGACCGGTCTTGCCGATCAGCAATCCCTCGTAGGTCAGGGTGGCGTAGGTATCCGACACGGTCTTGCGTGACACGCCCAACTGCTCGGCGAGCAAGCGGCTGGGCGGCAACTGCGCGCCGGCGGCCAGGCGCCCGGAGCCAATGGCTTCACGCAACTGTTGGTACAACTGTTCGGCCAGATCCTTGCGGCCGTTGATCACAACGTGCAGTTCCATGTGTTATTCCGGGCATTGACGTTGCGCCAAGCGTACGCGCGTGCGCGGCAGGCTCAAAATGGTCTCTGCATAAACCGGCCGATTGGCTATAGGGCTTATGCCGTGTGGGTTCTAGGCTGGACAGTCATTGCACCCACCGCCAGAGAGCCGCCCCCATGGAACCCCGCCTGGATTACTACACCGCCTCACCGCAGGCGCTCAAAGGCATGCTGATGCTGGAGGCGACCACGTTTGGCTTGTCCATCGAAAAGCCTTTGCTGGAATTGCTCAAGATCCGTGTCTCGCAGCTCAACCATTGCGGGTTCTGTACGGACATGCACTCGATGGCGGCGCGTCAGCGCGGCGAGACCGAGCGACGTTTGTTCGCGTTGTGCGTCTGGCGCGATTCGCCGTTCTTCACAGCGCGGGAAAAGGCCGCGTTGGCCTGGAGCGAATCCGTCGCGACACTGCCGACCTCGACGGTATCGGATGAACTGTTCGCCGCCGTGCGGCTGGAATTCAGCGAGCAGGAACTGGTGGACCTGACCATGGCGGTGTCCAGCATCAGTGGCTGGAACCGCCTGGCGGTGAGTTTTCGGCAGCAGCCGCCGAATGCTTGATCAGGACAGGAAACCACCGTCCACATTCAGCGATACGCCCGTGGTGTAGCTGGATGCATCGCTGGCCAGGAACAGCACCGCGCCGGCCATTTCGCTCGGGTCGGCCACGCGCTTGAGGGGGATCTGCGCCAGGGCCATTTTCAGGATCGCGTCGTTCTTGACCAGCGCCGAGGCGAACTTGGTGTCGGTCAGGCCCGGCAGCAGGGCGTTGCAGCGAATGCCGAACGCTGCGCATTCCTTGGCGAACACCTTGGTCATGTTGATCACAGCGGCCTTGGTCACCGAGTAGATGCCCTGGAACACACCGGGGGAAATCCCGTTGATCGACGCGACGTTGATGATGCTGCCGCCGCCGTTGTCGCGCATCAGCTTGCCGGCTTCCACGGACATGAAGAAGTAGCCCCGGATGTTCACGTCAACGGTCTTCTGGAACGCACCGAGATCGGTGTCCAGCACGTTGCAGAACTGCGGGTTGGTCGCGGCGTTGTTGACCAGAATATCCAGGCGCCCGAACTGTTCGCGGATACCGGCGAACACTTGGGTGATCTGTTCCATTTCACCGATATGGCAGGCCACGGCCGTGGCCTTGCCGCCGTCGGCGATGATCGCGTCGGCCACGTGCTGGCAGCCTTCGAGCTTGCGGCTGGAGACGATCACATGGGCGCCTTGCTGGGCGAGCAACTTGGCGATGGCCTCGCCGATGCCACGGCTGGCGCCGGAAACGAATGCGATCTTGCCGTCGAGGTCGAACAGGTGGGTCTTGGACATAGCGGTTCCTTAAAGGGACGATTTGCTGATGACGTTCAGGCTCATCTGCTCCAGCAGCTTGTTCATGTGAATGAACTGCGCAAAGCGTTTGTCCTGGGTCTGGCCATGGAAGAAGCGGTAGTAGATCTGCTGCACGATGCCGGCCAGGCGGAACAGGCCGTAGGTGTAATAGAAGTCGAAGTTGTCGATCTGGATGCCCGAGCGCTCGGCGTAGTAGTCGACGAATTCACGACGGGTGAGCATGCCCGGCGCGTTGCTCGGCTGGCGGCGCATCAGTTGCACCGGCGCCGGGTCGGCCGCTTCGATCCAGTAGGCGAGGGTGTTGCCCAGGTCCATCAACGGGTCGCCGAGGGTGGTCAGCTCCCAGTCCAGCACGCCGATGATCTGCATGGGGTTGTGCGGGTCGAGGATCACGTTATCGAAGCGGTAGTCGTTGTGCACGATGCTGGAGGTCGGATGGTCGGCCGGCATTTTGTCGTTGAGCCAGGCGCGTACCGCTTCCCAGCGCGGCGCGTCGGGGGTCAGGGCTTTTTCGTAGCGATCGCTCCAGCCACGGATCTGGCGCTCTACGTAGCCTTGCGGCTTGCCCAGGTCGGCCAGGCCGCAGGCGCTGTAGTCCACCTGGTGCAGTTCGACGAACTTGTCGATGAAGCTTTTGCACAGCGCTTCGGTCTTGGCCGCGTCCAGGCCCAGCTCGGGCGGCAGGTCGGAGCGCAGGATGATGCCATTGACGCGCTCCATCACATAGAACTCGGCGCCGATCACCGATTCGTCCGTGCAATGCACATAAGCCTTGGGGCAATAGGGGAAGCCGTCCTTGAGCTGGTTGAGAATGCGGTATTCGCGGCCCATGTCGTGGGCGGACTTGGCCTTGTGACCAAAGGGCGGGCGGCGCAGCACGAATTCCTGGCCAGGGTATTCCAGCAGGTAGGTCAGGTTGGACGCGCCACCGGGAAACTGGCTGATCGTGGGCGTGCCGCTCAGGCCGGGGATATGGGCCTTGAGGTAGGGATCGATCAGGCTGGCATCAAGTTCTTCGCCTGGGCGAATCTGGGTCGATTGGTCGTTCAGCGCCATGCTTATCCCTTCTGCTTATTCTAAAGGCCTTGGACTATTTCCTAATCTAATGCGCACAACCGCCCAGCGACAAGGTCGGGGCGGCTTAATAGGTTAGCGTGTTGGACGATGATCAGCGTGCCTGATCGGTCATTGAGTGGGCGGGGGCAGGGCGACCGGCGTGAGCACCGGGCGACCGGCGAAGTATTCCACCAGGTTATCGGCCACGCGCTGCACGGTGTCATGGGCCGCTTCGGGCGACAGGCCGGCCACATGGGAAGTGAGCACGGTATTGCTGAGCTTCTTGAGGGCGTCGGGCACTTGGGGTTCGTCGTCGAATACATCCAGTGCGGCGCCGCCGATGCGGCGTTGCTCCAGGGCCGCGACCAGGTCGGCGGTAACCACCACGCTGCCACGCCCAATGTTGACCAGGTAGCCATTCGGGCCCAGGGCATCCAGGGCGTGGCGATCGATCAGGTGACGGGTGCTGGCGCCGCCGGGCGTGGCGAGGATCAGGAAGTCCGAGGTGCGCGCCAGTTCCACCGCAGTGGCGCAGTAGGTGTAGTCCACGTCATCGCGCGGCTGGCGGTTG
Organism: Pseudomonas sp. IPO3749; assembly: GCF_013386605.1. NCBI lineage: Bacteria > Pseudomonadati > Pseudomonadota > Gammaproteobacteria > Pseudomonadales > Pseudomonadaceae > Pseudomonas > Pseudomonas sp. IPO3749. The sequence continues at coordinate 3,518 of NZ_JACARN010000137.1, forward strand.
TGGTAACTCACCTCCATGCCGAAGCCCAGGGCTGCACGCTTGGCGATTTCCAGGCCCACAGCACCCAGGCCGAGGATGCCCAACTGCTTGCCGCCCAGGGACGGGCGCATCACTTTCGGCCATTCGCTGCGGCGCACGGCGGCGTCGGTCTGCGGGATGCCGCGCACCAGCGAGAGCAGCAACGCCATGGCGTGATCGGCCACCGATGGCGCGTTCACCCCGGCGCCATTGGTCACGACGATCCCGCGATTGCTGGCGGCTTGCAGGTCTACGTGCTCGTAGCCCGCACCGATCACACAGATGATTTCCAACAGGGGCAGGGCGGCGATTTCCTCGGCGTACAAGCCCAGCGGGCCACGGGTCAGCACGGCCCTGATCTGGCTGCCGTGCGCCTTGATGGCTTCGGCGCGTTCGGCGGGTGTCGGCGCCAGGATCACATGAAAGTCATTGCCCTCGATGATGGGCAGGTATTCGTTGATGGTTTCAACCAGGACCAAAACAGTAGCGGTCATCGGAAGGCTCTTCCTGAAGGGTTTGAGGGGAGGAGTATGCCGTATTTGAGCGATCAGAAGCTTATCTCGACCGCACGTGCACGCTTCACAAACGCTCCGGCCAGGGTCGCATTGTGATGCTCGATAATCGCTTCGGCCTTGAGTGCCGGTGTGTCCATGCAGGTGTGGCCATCTTCCGGCAGCACCACGGAAAACCCCAATTCCACGGCTACCCGGCAAGTGGTGTCGATGCAGAACTGGGTTTTCATGCCGACGATCACCAGTTCATTGACCTGGGCCGCTTTCAGTTGCGCTTCCAGATTTGTGCCCAGGAAGCAGCTGGGGCGAGTCTTGTTGAACAGGTGGTCGCGGGATTCGTCTACCTCCAGCCCATGCCACAGCTGCCAAAGCGGGCTGCCGGCTTCTATCGGTGAGCCTGCCGGCCCGGTGTGACGGGCGACGAAGATCGGGGCGCCAGCCAGGCGTGCGCGCTGAATCAGCAGGTTGATAGTGGCGAGCACGCGTTCGCGCTCGAAGGGTTTTTCCGGGCCATCGTATAAGCCGGTTTGCATGTCGATGATCAGCAGGGCGTCAGCCATGGTGTTGCTCCTTGTGATTGCCGAACGGGCGGAGCAATAAAAAGGCCCCGTCCATTGCTGGCGGGGCCTTGGGTTGAATCTGTGAAGTGTCTAGCTCAAGCACTCACAGCCACCGCACGACCCGCCGGAAGCGGTCGTGGTGGTGCGGGTGAGGCAGCGCTGGAAAATGTTCATGGCCTGATCATGCTGGGACGGAGGAAGGGCTGTCAACGGCCAGTAGGGCATTTCGTGCCGCAACCAGGAATTCATCCGACAGGTGATTGCCACGTGTCGCACGCGCGAGGGTCACTGCGCCGATCATCATTGCGTACTGGGCCAGCATTGCCTGGCGATCTCCATCCTGTAGCTGCGCAAAGACCTCCAGGGACTTCTCGACGCCCTCAATAAAGGTGCGTTGCAAGGCGGTGTCGGCGGGCTCATGGCACATGTCCGGGGCGAAGGCCGACACGGGGCAGCCGTCTCCAGGGTTGTCGCGATGGGTGGCTGTCAGATAAGGCCCCATCACGGCCTCGCGGGCAGCCTGCTGATCTTCACTGCGATCGATCTTTGCCTGCCAGCCCAGGTTCGCTTGTTCGAAGGCCTGCTGGCAGGCTTCAGTGGCCAGGGCCTCCTTGGAGGCGAAGTGCCCGTAGAAACCGCCGTGGGTCAGGCCGGCGGCGGCCATGACGTCCGACAGACTAATGCCGTGCAAGCCGCGTTCGCGAAACAGGTGCGTGGCGGCCTCGACGATGATTTCACGGTTGAGGTCGGCTTGTTTGCGGGAAACGCGCGGCATGGCAGGGCTCTCTGGATAAACGGCGGATGCTGGATGAAAACTACAGGATCAAGCGCGATTCTAAAATAGATTTGTGCGGGAATGTATATTACACATTTAGCCGCACGCCCCGAAAACCGCCGTATACAGATGCCCCTGCGGGCCTGCACCGCACCACCGTTCCTCAGCTAAGTCTTTGCTTATTCACAAGAATCCCGGACAATCCGGCCCCTTCTATGGTCGGGGCGCTGCCTGTCAGGTTTTTCTGACTCGTCCCGGCCGTGTAAATGCGGAGATCCGACCGGATGAATGATCAGGCCAATAGCGTCGACGAACGCTATGCAACGACACCTGCAACCCTCACAAGCTGGAGCCGCCAGGACACCACCTGGATGCTTGGCCTGTTCGGCACCGCCATTGGCGCCGGTACCCTGTTCTTGCCGATCAACGCGGGCCTGGGCGGCTTCTGGCCACTGGTGATCCTCGCGCTGCTGGCGTTCCCGATGACCTTCTTCGCCCACCGTGGCCTGACCCGTTTCGTGCTGTCGGGCCGTGAAGGCTCCGACATCACCGACGTGGTCGAAGAACACTTCGGTATTAAAGCCGGTGCGCTGATCACCTTGCTGTACTTCTTCGCGATCTTCCCGATCCTGCTGATCTACAGCGTGGCATTAACCAACACGGTCGGCAGCTTCATGGAGCACCAACTGCACATCATGCCGCCGCCACGCGCGCTGCTGTCGTTCGTGCTGATCCTCGGCCTGCTGGCCGTGGTGCGTTGCGGTGAGCAGGTGATCGTCAAGGCGATGAGCCTGATGGTGTATCCGTTTATCGTCGCCTTGCTGTTCCTGGCGGTGTACCTGATCCCGCATTGGAACGGCGGCATCCTCAGCACTGCCAGCCAGGTCCCGGCCCCGTCCGCGTTGCTCAACACCTTGTGGCTGGCGATTCCGGTGATGGTGTTCTCGTTCAACCATTCGCCGATCATCTCGGCCTTTGCGGTGGACCAGAAGCGTCAGTACGGCGCCCACGCTGATGAGCGCAGCTCGCAGATCCTGTCCCGTGCGCACCTGTTGATGGTGGTGATGGTGCTGTTCTTTGTGTTCAGTTGCGTGCTGACCCTGTCGCCGGCGCAGCTTGCCGAGGCGAAGGCACAGAACCTGTCGATCCTGTCGTACCTGGCCAACCACTTCAATAACCCGACCATTGAGTTCGCAGCGCCGTTGATCGCGTTTGTGGCGATTGCCAAGTCGTTCTTGGGGCATTACATCGGTGCGAGTGAAGGCCTCAAGGGGCTGGTGCTGAAGACCGGTCGTCGTCCTGAGGCCAAGCGTCTGGACCGGATGACGGCGGCGTTCATGTTGGTGGTGTGCTGGATCGTTGCGACGTTGAACCCAAGCATTCTCGGGATGATTGAGGCGCTGGGGGGGCCGATCATTGCTTCGATCCTGTTTCTGATGCCGATGTATGCCATCCGCAAGGTGCCGGCTATGGCCAAGTACCGTGGGCAGGCGTCCAATGTGTTTGTCACGGCGGTGGGGTTGGTGGCGATTACTGCGGTGGTTTATTCGTTTTTTGCTTGAGTCTGTTTGGGGGGGTTGACTGTGATGGCGGTGGTTCGGTGTGTATATCCGTTGCTGCGGTAACGGCCACTTAGGGTTCCGCTCTTACAGCGGGTCACTTTTGGAAGAGCCCAAAAGTAACCAAAAGGCTCTCGCCCCAACACTCGGCAC
>NZ_JACARN010000138.1:0-9085 GCF_013386605.1 Pseudomonas sp. IPO3749
GGTTTAGCCGCCCCGCGCCATGGAGGGCGCGGGGCGGCGGCCCCCCAAATCACTGTCGGATTACGGGCACACCGAGCGTGAGCGAGGTGCCGAGTGTTGGGGCAAGAGCCCTTTGGTTACTTTGGGGCTCTTTTCCAAAGTGACCCGCCGTAAGGGCGGAACCAATACCCGCCATCACCCAAACAACGGATATGCCCCCAAATCAAAACGCCAACTTATAACCAATGGCCATCAACATAACCGCCAAGCAAGGCCGCAACACGCCATCAGGCAACTTGCCCGTCATATGGCTACCCACATAGATTCCCGGCAACGACCCCATCAACAAAAACCCCAGCAAATGCCAATCCATATTCCCCATGCTGGCGTGCCCCAACCCCGCCACCAGCGTCAACGGCACAGCATGCGCAATCTCAGTCCCCACCAACCGCCGCGTCGCCAGAAACGGATACAGGATAAACAACGCCACCGTCCCCAACGCCCCCGCGCCGATGGACGTCAGCGCCACCATGGTGCCGAGGATCGCGCCGGTCACCACCGTCAACGCATTCAAATTACGCGGGCTCATGTGATAGCTATCACCCGCATGCCGCTGGGCAAACGCCAACAGGCTCTTCTTGAACAGAATCGCCAACGCCGTCAGCAACAACACCACCCCAAGCGCTTGCTTGATCACCGCATTCAACACGCTAGGGTCGGTATGCAGGCTGGCCAGGAACCACAAGGTCAACAGCACCGCAGGCACGCTACCCAAGGTCAACCAGCCGGTAATGGTCCAATCGATATTCTTGTTCTTGCTATGCACCAGCACACCACCGGACTTGGTGATGGCGGCATACAACAGGTCAGTGCCCACGGCAGTGGCCGGATTGATGCCGAACCACAACAGGATCGGCGTCATCAACGAGCCGCCACCCACACCGGTCATGCCCACGATAAAACCAACGATCAGGCCAGCTACCACAAAACCAAAATTACCCACATCCATTCCAGCTACCTGCGGCCTTATAAATTTCTGGCGGCAGGATAGCGATTTTTCTTATAACGACTTATACCAATATGATCTGACTTTATGCCTTTTAGCTCAGTCGATGGCTGACGCTGTCGATCAGATAGAGATGCAGGTTTATTTTCCAATCGCTGCATCCAATCGCGCAGGCCCTGGGTAGTCCTTTCAGAACCCCCGCTGTTTGACTGAAATGGAGACGTACCCATGAACGCTAAAACACTGTTCTGCCTCACTGCCCTGCTCGCCGCCGCCCCCGCAGCCTTCGCCCAGACCGGCTTGCCGGACAGCATCAAGGTGCCGGACGGCCATAAGGTGGCGATGGAAACCACCGGCGTCGGCGAAATCACCTACGAATGCCGCGACAAGGCCAACGCCGCCGGCCAGACCGAGTGGACCTTCGTCGGGCCCAAGGCGGTGTTGAATGACCGCAGCGGCAAGCAAGTCGGCACCTACTTCGGCCCACCGGCCACCTGGCAGGCCAAGGACGGTTCGAAAGTCACCGGCACCCAATTGGCCGTGGCGCCGTCGGGCGCGGGCAACCTGCCGTATCAACTGGTCAAGGCCAACCCCGCCGAAGGCAAGGGCGCGATGAGCGGCGTGAGCTACATCCAGCGCGTGGCCCTCAAGGGTGGCGTAGCGCCGAGCAGCGAGTGCACGGCGGCCAACAAAGGCAAGCAGGAAGTGGTGAAGTACCAGGCGGATTACATCTTCTGGGCGGCCAACTGAGTAAAGTCGGCTACGCTGCCCCCCATGCCGATCATTGGGGGGTAGCCATCCGTGTTTGATTACGAAGCCTGTCTGCAGGCCTGCGCCCGTGGCGATCAACGCGCCTTGCGCCAGTTGTATGAGCAAGAAAGCAGCCATTTGCTCGGCGTGGCGATGCGCATCGCCAGGGACAAATCCCTGGCCGAAGACATCGTGCATGATGCGTTTATCAAGATCTGGCGCGGTGCCGGCAGTTTTGACCCCAGTCGCGGCTCGGCCCGTGGGTGGGTGTTCAGCGTGACCCGGCACCTGGCGCTCAATATCGTACGTAACCATTACCGCGAAATCCCGTTGGGCGACGAGCACGAACAAGTCGCTGCAACCGACACCTTTGAATTCAGCGCACGCTCGGGGCAAGTCCATACCTGCCTGGAGCAACTCGACCCGGCCCGTCGCACGTGCATCCTGCATGCTTATGTCGACGGTTATTCCCACAGCGAAATCGCCCAGAAACTCGACACCCCGCTGGGGACCGTCAAGGCCTGGATCAAACGTAGCCTCGCCGCGCTGCGGGAGTGCATGGCATGAGCAACCCACTGGACGAACTGGCCAGCGAATACGTGCTGGGCACCCTGCCCGGCGAACAACGCGCCGACGTCGAACAACGCCTGAAACACGACGCCGAACTGCGCGCCGCAGTGGACGCCTGGGAGCAGCGCCTGTTGCCGCTGACCGCCTTGGCGGAACCGGTGCCACCCTCCTCTGAGCTGTGGCGGCGTATTGAACGCAACATTGCCAGCGCCCGCACGCACTGGTGGGACCTGCTGGCCGTGTGGCGCGGTCTGGCCGGTGCCGGGCTGCTGACCACGCTGGTGTTGGCCGCGCTGCTGCTGACCCGCCCGCCCACTGCCGACCCGACCTTTGTGGTGGTGCTGGTGGCGCCGCAAAGCCAGGCACCGGGTTGGGTGATCCAGGCGCGCAATGACCAGCAGATTCAGTTGATTCCCTTGGGGGTGATGGAAGTGCCGTCTGACAAGGCCCTGCAGTTCTGGACCAAAGGCGACGGCTGGCAGGGGCCGGTGTCCCTGGGCCTGGTCAAGCCGGGGCAGACGCTCTCGGTGCCGTTGGACAAGCTGCCGCCGCTCACGCAGAACCAACTGTTCGAGCTGACCCTGGAAGACCCGCGCGGCTCGCCGACCGGCAAACCCACTGGGCCGATCCAGGCAATCGGCCGCGCGGTCAAGGTGCTCTGATCAGGCGACGGTGGGCAACCACACGCGAAACCGCGCACCGCCCAGCGGCGAAGCCAACGCCGTCAAGCTGCCGCCCTGGGCTTCCAGGGCGCGTCGGCTGATGGCCAGGCCCAGCCCAAAACCGCCGGTGGCGCGGTCGCGGCTGCGGTCCAGGCGGTAGAACGGCTCGAAGATGCGCTCGCGCTGGTCCACAGGGATGCCGATACCGTCGTCGTCCACCCAGATTTCACAGCCCTCGGCGCACACCTTCACACCGACCTGGATGCGCTTGTCGCAGTAACGCGTGGCATTGCGCAACAGGTTCTGCAAGGCGCGGGCGGTCAGACGCGGGTCGAGGCTGAAGCGCTCCACGGCGCAGTCGAGCGCCACATCAATGACGATCTCGGGGTTTTCCAGTTCGTCATCGACGCTGCCCAGTACGCTGTCGATGAACTCATCGAGGACCACCTCGACCCGCTCCGGCAGTTGCGCCGGGTTTTGCAGGCGGCTGTAGGACAGCAACTCCAGCACCAGCTCATCCAGCTCGCGGATATGCGCGACCAGACTTTGCAGGCGCTCGCGGCTGGCTTCGGGCAGGTCTTCTGACAACGCCAGGGCCAGGCCGAAATCCAGGCGCGTGAGCGGCGTACGCAGTTCGTGGGAAACCGCATTGAGCAGGTCGCGCTGCTGGTTGAGCAGGTGTTCGATGTCGTCGGCCATGGTGTCGAACACCGTGGCCAGGCTGCCGATGTTGGAGCTTGGGGGAATGTGTGTGCGCTCGCTCAGATTGCCCCGGCCCAATTGGGCGGCCGTGCTTTTCAGGCGCTCCAGGTCGCGCCAGTGGGGGCGCAGCCACATCAGCAGGCAGGCCAGCAATGCGGCGACGATCAACACATTGATCGCCCAGTACAGCACGTTCATGTCCAGTGGGTCGGGCGGTATGGTCAGCTTGACCGCGAACTGCTCGTTGATCGGCGAGCTGATTTCGGTCATCCAGCCCCACTCCCCCAGGCGCACGACCGACTTGCCTTGCTCCAGCAGTTGCTCTTCCGCCGGGGTGTAGCTGGCGTCCTGGCGCAGCAGCAGTTGCACTTTCAGCGGCGCAAAGTCGCGGCCCAGTTGCTCAGTCACCTGTGACCAGCGCTCCACCGGCGCCCGCAGGTATTGCTTGACGATCAGCTTCTGCTGGCCGCGGGTCTGCTCGATGTTGTAGTTCATGTAGCGGTGTTCGAACAGCTGGATCACCAGCGAGGGGATCAGGTAGATCGCCATGCTGTAGGTGACGATGGTGATCAGATAAAGCCGCAGCAGTACTCGAAACATGGCTCAGCATTCCCACTCGGAACGACTGAACAGGTACCCCTTGCCCCACACCGTCTTGATCTTGCGCGCTTCGCCTGCGTTGTCGTCGAACTTGCGGCGCAGCTTGGAGATGGCCACGTCCACCGAACGGTCGGTGCCGTTGAACTCGATACCGCGCAGGCGTTGCAGGATCTGGTCGCGACTCAGCACCTCTCCCGCATGCCGCGCCAGCACCACCAACAGGTTATATTCGCCGCTGGACAACTCCACCGGCTGCTCGCGCCAGGTCACGGTGCGCTCCGACAGGTCGATGCACAGGTTGCCCATGATGATCTGGTCGTTGGCCACCTGGGGCTCGGACAAACTGCTGCGCCGTAACAAGGTGCGCACCCGCGCCAGCAATACACGCGGCTCGCAGGGCTTGGTCACGTAGTCGTCGGCGCCCATTTCCAGGCCCAACACCTGGTCGTGGCTGTCATCACGGGCAGTGAGCATCAGGATCGGCAGCCCCGCCGAGTCGGCGCGCAACAGGCGGCAGACTTGCAGGCCATCGAGACCGGGCAACATCAGGTCGAGGATCACCAGGTCCGGCGGGTTCAGGCGCGCGCGTTCACGAACGTGGTCGCCACGGCTGAGCACGCTGACGTGGTAGCCATTGCGTTCCAGGTAGCTGGCAATCAGCTCGGAGAGTGCGGCGTCGTCTTCCACCAGGAGGATGTTGGGCATTAAGGTGTTTCCAAAAAATACATGGTCGTACATAAATCCAATGTGGGAGCGGGCTTGCTCGCGAAAGCGGTGGTTCAGTTAACAGATTTGTTGGCTGATACGCCGCCTTCGCGAGCAAGCCCGCTCCCACATTTGATCTTCAGTGTTTGCAGGATTGTGCAAGGATATACGCCCTCTGCCGACTATGGGTCGCACCTTACATTTCTTCACAGACGAGCTACACAGCTTCACAGCACCAAGGCGCAGGTGACTTTAGGATGCGCCAGTCAATATTGGGATAAGAGCATGTCGAAGAATCTGTTTGCGCCATTTTGCCTGCTGGCCCTCACCCTGGCCCTGAGCGCGTGTGGCGAGTCCGCCGCCGAAGCACCGCAAATGCCCCTGGCCAAAGTGCGCGTCGAAACCCTTGAAGCCAAACCCTTGGCCATCACCAGCGAACTCAGCGGGCGCATTGCCGCGCCGCGCATCGCCGAAGTGCGCGCACGGGTCGCCGGCGTGGTGATGCAACGGGTGTTCAAGGAAGGCCATGACGTGAAACAGGGCGACGTGCTGTTTCGCATCGATCCCGCGCCGTTCAAGGCCGACCTCGACAGCGCCCAGGCCAACCTGAGCAAGGCCGAGGCCGATGCCTTCAAGGCACGCCTGCAGGAGCAGCGCTACAGCCAATTGGTGGAAGGCAATGCCATCAGCGGCCAGGACTACGACAACGCCCGCGCCGCCGTGCGCCAGACCGCCGCCGAAGTCGCCGCCAACAAGGCCGCCGTCGAACGCGCCCGCTTGAACCTGGGCTACGCCACCGTGACCGCGCCGATTTCCGGGCGCATCGGCCGTGCGCTGGTCACCGAAGGTGCGCTGGTCGGTCAGAACGAGGCCACGCCGCTGGCGCTCATCCAGCAACTGGACCCGATCCACGCTGACCTGACCCAGTCCACCCGCGAGTTGAACGACCTGCGTCGCGCCTTCCGCGCCGGCAGCTTGAAGCAGGTCGGCCAGGACCAGGCCAAGGCCACGCTGATCGAGGACGATGGCAGCCTCTACCCGTTGCCGGGCAAGTTGCTGTTCGCCGAGATCAGCGTCGACCCCGGCACCGGGCAAATCATCCTGCGCAGCGAGTTCCCCAACCCGGACCTCGACCTGCTGCCCGGCAGCTTTGTGCGCGTGCGCCTGGAACAGGCCGTCGACAAACAAGGCATCAGCGTGCCGCAACGCGCCATCACCCGTGACAGCGCCGGTATCCCGATGGTGCTGCTGCTGGACGCCGAGCAGACCGTGAGCCAACAGCCCGTGGAGCTGGGCGCGGTGATCAATGATCGCTGGATCGTCAGCAGCGGCCTCAAGCCCGGTGACCGCATCATCGTCGAAGGCCTGCAACACGCGCGCCCCGGTGAAAAAGTGGAAGTGGACGACAGCCCGCTCGTAAAGGAATAACCCGCCATGCCGCAGTTCTTTATTGACCGCCCGATCTTCGCCTGGGTGGTCGCCCTGTTTATCCTGCTGGCCGGTTTGCTGGCGATCCCGCAATTGCCGGTGGCGCAGTACCCCAACGTGGCGCCGCCGAAAGTCGAGATCTACGCGGTTTACCCCGGTGCGTCGGCGCAGACCCTGGATGAAAGCGTGGTGAGCCTGATCGAGCAGGAGCTCAACGGCGCCGATCACTTGCTGTATTTCGAGTCCCAGAGCAGCCTCGGTTCGGCCACCATCACCGCCACCTTCCAGCCCGGCACCAACCCGGAAATGGCCCAGGTCGACGTGCAGAACCGCCTCAAAGCGGTGGAGCCGCGCCTGCCGCAAGCGGTGACCCAGCAAGGCTTGCAGGTGGAGAAAGTCTCCGCCGGTTTTCTGCTGCTGGTGACCCTCACCTCCAATGACGGCAAACTCGATGACGTGGCGCTGAGTGATTACCTGGCGCGCAACGTGATGAACGAACTCAAGCGCCTCGACGGTGTGGGCAAGGCCCAGCTGTATGGCGCCGAGCGCGCCATGCGCATCTGGATCGACCCGCAGAAACTGATCGGCTTCAACCTGACGCCGGCCGACGTAAACGCCGCGATCAGCGCGCAGAACGCCCAGGTTTCGGCCGGTAGCATTGGTGATCTGCCGGGCACCAACACCCAGGAGATCACCGCCGCGATCCTGGTCAAGGGCCAGCTTTCGACGCCTGCGGAATTTGCCGACATCGTGCTCAAGGCCAACCCGGACGGTTCCACCGTGCGCATCGGCGATGTGGCGCGGGTGGAAGTGGGCAGCCAGGAATACCAGTTCTCCACCCGCCTGAACGGCAAGCCGTCCACGGCGGTCAGCGTGCAGCTGTCGCCGGGCGCCAACGCGCTGAACACCGCGACGCTGGTGCGGGCGAAGATGGACGAGCTGTCGCGCTACTTCCCGGCCAATGTGGAATACAAGATCCCGTACGACACCTCGCCGTTCGTCAAGGTCTCGATCACCAAGGTGGTCTACACCCTGCTCGAAGCGATGGCGCTGGTGTTTGCGGTGATGTTCCTGTTCCTGCAGAACGTGCGCTACACCTTGATCCCGACGCTGGTGGTGCCGATTGCCCTGATGGGCACCTTCGCTACCATGTTGCTGCTGGGCTTCTCGATCAACGTACTGACCATGTTCGGCATGGTGTTGGCCATCGGCATTCTGGTGGACGACGCCATTGTGGTGGTGGAGAACGTCGAGCGCATCATGGCGACCGAGGGCTTGTCGCCCAAGGAGGCGACGAAAAAGGCCATGGGCCAGATCACCGGGGCCATCATCGGCATTACCCTGGTGCTGGTCGCGGTGTTCCTGCCGATGGCGTTCATGGCCGGCTCGGTGGGGGTCATCTACCAGCAGTTCTCGTTGTCGATGGCGACCTCGATCCTGTTCTCGGCGTTCCTCGCCCTGACCTTGACCCCAGCCCTGTGCGCCACCTTGCTCAAGCCGATTGCCAAGGGCGAACACCATGCCAAGGGCGGTTTCTTCGGTTGGTTCAACACGCGCTTTGAACGGCTCACCGACCGCTACGAAGGTTGGGTGGCCTATGCCCTCAAGCGCAGCGGTCGCTACCTGCTGATCTACCTGGTGCTGCTGGTGGGCCTGGGCTGGATGTTCAGCCGCCTGCCCTCCTCGTTCCTGCCCGTGGAAGACCAGGGCTACACCATCACCGACATCCAATTGCCGCCCGGCGCGAGCAAGAACCGCACGGTGCAGGTGGCCGAGCAGATCGAAGCGCACAACGCCGAGGAACCTGGGGTGGGCGACACCACCATGATCATGGGCTTCAGCTTCTCCGGTTCCGGGCAGAACGCCGCGCTGGCGTTTACCACGCTCAAGGATTGGTCCGAGCGCAGCAACGATGATTCGGCTTCGTCGATTGCCGACCGCGCCAACATGGCCTTCAGCGAGCTTAAGGATGCAATTGCCTACGCGGTGCTGCCGCCGCCGGTGGATGGCCTGGGCACCTCCAGTGGTTTCGAGTTCCGCCTGCAAGACCGCGGTGGCGTCGGCCATGCCGCGCTGATGGCGGCGCGTACCGAATTGCTGGCGGCTGCCGAGAAAAGCCCGATCCTGGCCAACGTGCGCGAAAGCGCCCTGGCCGAAGCCCCGCAAGTGCAACTGGAAGTAGACCGCAAGCAGGCCAACGCACTGGGCGTGTCCTTTGCCGACGTGGGCAATGTGCTGTCCTCGGCCATCGGTTCGGCCTACATCAACGACTTCCCCAACCAGGGCCGCATGCAACGGGTGGTGGTGCAGGCCGAAGGCGACCAGCGCAGCCAGGTCGCAGACTTGATGAAAATCAACGTGCGCAACAACGCTGGCAAGATGGTGCCGCTGTCGTCCTTTGTCGAAGCCAAATGGACCCAGGGCCCGACGCAGCTGACCCGCTACAATGGCTACCCGGCCATCGCGATTTCCGGCGAAGCGGCACCGGGACACAGCACTGGTGAGGCGATGGATGAGATCCAGCGCCTGGTCAGCCAGTTGCCGGCAGGTCTTGGCCAGGAATGGACCGGTCTGTCGTTGCAGGAACGGTTGTCCGGTTCCCAGGCGCCCTTGCTGCTGGGCTTGTCGCTGCTGATCGTGTTCCTGTGCCTGGCGGCGTTGTACGAAAGCTGGTCGATCCCGA
>NZ_JACARN010000139.1:0-351 GCF_013386605.1 Pseudomonas sp. IPO3749
CGGCCTGGTAGCCCACCGGTTTCTGGAAGCCGCTCTCGGTCCAAATATGGGGGCGGGCTTGCTCGCGAAGGCGGCGTGTCAGCGATTATATCTCTAACTGATCCACCGCTTTCGCGAGCAAGCCCGCTCCCACAGTTTTGATCTCCTAAATCAGGTAAATACCAATCTGTTCTGGCTCTGGCTCTGGCTTTGCTTTAGATCTTGATTTTGATCTTAGGCGCCCCGTCAAACACGCTGGCCGGAATCTGACAGGGATTTGGGGGGTAAACCGGCAGGGATGCCGGTTTAGCCGCCCCGCGCCATGGATGGCGCGTGGCGGCGGCCCCCCAAATCACTGTCGGATTACGGGCA
>NZ_JACARN010000140.1:0-4341 GCF_013386605.1 Pseudomonas sp. IPO3749
CAAGGAAACCACCAGTAAGGAAATGCGCCAGGACAAGGACGCCGGCAGCGTGGCCGCGTTGTTCCGCAACCATAAAGCGGCGTTTATCACCGTGCTCGGCTACACCGCCGGCGGCTCGCTGATCTTCTACACCTTTACCACTTACATGCAGAAATACCTGGTGAACACCGCCGGGATGCACGCCAAGACCGCCAGCTACATCATGACCGGCGCGCTGTTCGTGTACATGTGCATGCAGCCGCTGTTCGGCATGCTCTCGGACAAGATCGGCCGTCGTAATTCGATGCTCTGGTTCGGCGCCCTTGGCACGCTGTGCACCGTGCCGATCCTGCTGACCCTGAAAACCGTGACCAACCCGTTCCTGGCCTTTGTGCTGATCTCCCTGGCCCTGGCCATCGTCAGCTTCTACACCTCGATCAGCGGCCTGGTGAAAGCGGAAATGTTCCCGCCGCACGTGCGTGCCCTGGGTGTCGGCCTGGCCTATGCAGTGGCCAACGCGATCTTCGGCGGTTCGGCGGAATACGTGGCCCTGGGCCTCAAATCCATGGGCATGGAAAACACCTTCTACTGGTACGTCACCGGCATGATGGCGGTGGCCTTCCTGTTCAGCCTGCGCCTGCCGAAACAGGCGGAGTACTTGCACCACGATCTATAAGGGACGCGTTATGACACTGCGCACGAGCAATCAATTGTTCGACGCTTACTTCACGGCGGGCAGCATGGCCGAGGTGTTCTGTGACCAGGGACGCTTGCAGGGCATGCTGGATTTTGAAGCGGGCTTGGCCAGGGCCCAGGCCCAGGTCGGCTTGATTCCCCAGGCCGCCGTCGCACCGATTGCCCAGGCCTGCCTGGCGTCGTTGTACGACGTGGATGCCCTCGGCGTGGCAATTGCCACGGCGGGGAATTCGGCGATTCCGCTGGTGAAGGCACTGGGCAAGTTGATTGCCAGTGAAGATGCCGGGGCTGAGCGCTACGTGCATTTGGGCGCGACCAGCCAGGACGTGATGGACACCGGCCTGGTGCTGCAACTGCGGCGGGCGGTGGAATTGATCGAGTCAGACCTGATGCGTCTGGGCGACATACTTGCCGCCCAGGCCCAGCGCTACGCTGGCGTGCCATTGGCCGGGCGTACCTGGTTGCAGCATGCGACGCCGGTCACCCTGGGGATGAAAATCGCCGGTTGGCTGGGCGCGGTGACGCGCAATCGGCAGCGTCTTGCTGAACTGAAACCGCGTTTGCTGGTGCTGCAATTCGGTGGCGCTTCGGGAACCCTCGCAGCGCTGGGCGAACAGGCCATGCCGGTGGCCGAAGCGCTGGCGGCTGAGTTGCAATTGACCTTGCCCGAACAACCCTGGCACACCCAGCGGGATCGTTTGGTGGAGTTTGCCAGCGCCCTCGGTTTGATCGCTGGCAGTCTGGGGAAGCTGGGCCGTGATATCAGCTTGTTGATGCAGACTGAAGCCGCCGAGGTGTTTGAGCCATCCGCACCGGGCAAGGGTGGTTCTTCCACCATGCCGCATAAACGCAACCCAGTAGGCGCGGCGGTGCTGATCAGCGCCGCCACCCGTGTACCGGGCCTGGTCTCGACGATGTTCAGCGCCATGCCCCAGGAGCACGAACGCAGCCTGGGCCTGTGGCACGCCGAATGGGAAACCCTGCCGGAGATCTGCCGTTTGGTCTCCGGTGCGTTGCAACAGGCGTTGTTGGTGAGCGAAGGCTTGGAAGTCGACCCGCAGCGCATGGCGCACAACCTCGACCTGACCCAAGGCCTGGTATTGGCCGAAGCCGTCAGCATCGTGCTGGCCCAGCGTCTCGGGCGTGAAACCGCGCACCATCTGCTGGAGCAGTGCTGCAAGCGTGCCGTCGCAGAGGGGCGTCACCTGCGTGCGGTATTGGCGGACGAACCACAGGTCACCGCCGAACTGTCCGCAACTGAATTGGACCGTTTGCTCGATCCCGCCCACTACCTGGGCCAGGCCCACACCTGGGTCACCCGCGCCGTAGCCGAACACTTTGCTTGAGGAGACCACCGTGGCCTTTGTACAACTCGCCGAGGGCGAACTGCATTACCAATTGGATGGGCCTGAGGATGCACCGGTTCTGGTGCTCTCCAACTCGCTGGGCACCGACCTGCACATGTGGGACATCCAGATCCCGGCCTTCACCCAACATTTTCGCGTGCTGCGTTTCGATACCCGTGGACATGGCAAGTCCCTGGTGACTCCGGGCCCCTACAGCATCGGGCAACTCGGTCAGGATGTGATCGCGCTGCTGGATGCGTTGGATATTCAACGCGCGCATTTCTGCGGGCTGTCCATGGGCGGCCTGATCGGCCAATGGCTGGGCATCAACGCGGGCGAGCGTCTGCAGCGCCTGGTGGTGTGCAACACCGCCGCCAAGATCGGCACACCCGAGGTGTGGAACCCGCGCATCGAGATGGTGCTGCGCGATGGCGCAGCGGCGATGGTGGCGTTGCGCGATGCGTCGATTGCACGCTGGTTCACCGCAGACTTTGCGGCGGCCAACCCGCACCAGGCCAAGCAGATTACCGACATGCTGGCGGCCACATCGCCCGAAGGTTATGCCGCCAACTGTGCGGCGGTGCGTGATGCCGATTTCCGTGAGCAACTGGCTTCAATCAAAGTGCCAACCCTGGTCATTGCCGGTACCGAAGACGCCGTCACACCGCCGGCGGGCGGTCACTTTATCCAGAACCATGTGCAGGGCGCCGAGTACGCCGAGTTTTATGCGGCGCACCTGTCCAATGTGCAGGCGGGCGCGGCGTTCAGTGACCGTGTGCTGGAATTTCTGCTGGCGCATTAAACCTGTGGCGAGGGCGCTCACCACAGGTAATCGATTTGAATACGGAGAATTAGTTGTGGACGAGAAACAACGTTATGCCGAAGGCCTGCACATGCGCCGCGAAGTGCTGGGCGATGCCCATGTCGACCGCAGCCTCAATGCCCTGACCGAATTCAACAGCGAGTTCCAGGAAATGATCACCCGCCACGCTTGGGGTGACATCTGGACCCGTCCCGGCCTGCCCCGGCACACCCGCAGCCTGATCACCATTGCCATGCTGATCGGCATGAACCGCAGTGAAGAACTCAAGCTGCACCTGCGCGCCGCGGCGAGCAATGGCGTGACCCGCGCTGAGATCAAGGAAGTGCTGATGCAGAGCGCGATCTACTGCGGGATCCCGGCGGCGAATGCCACGTTTCACCTGGCGGAGTCGGTGTGGGATGAGCTGGGGGTTGAATCGCGGGAATAGGGGTTAGTGGGAGTCGGCGTTCCACACCCAATTCCATACGCCCGGCAAATGCACGGCTTCATTCACATCCCTGACCGTACGCGCCAGCGCTGCGCGCTTTAGCTGGGCCGTGTCGGTGTAGAAAGGTTCGGCGGCGGTCTTCACGCCGTTGATCCGGGCGCTGTCCAGCAGGATCTGCAGGTACTCCTGCAGATGTCGCGCGGTGTAGCGGTTGATGTCGTGGAAGGTCACCACTACCGGTATCACGCCGTCCACCGTCGGCAATTCACCCAAGGCAATGTGTTCGCGCACCACCGACAGTTGCCGGTACAGGTTGGCTCGGCGGCGCGGGCTGCCGTTGAAGCCCCAGATCTTGCCGTCATTGGCGCTCAGGTCCGTCAGCAACACGTGCATGCCGTGGCGCTGGTAGGCGGTGAAGGTGCGGCGGTCGTAATTCCAGAACGGCGGGCGCACCAGCACCGGTGGCGCACCTGTGATCGCGGCGATGTCGGCGGCGCCTTGGGTGAGGGTGCTTTCCAGTTCGGTATCGTTCAGCCAGCGGTGGTTGGTGTGAAACCCCGTGGCCGTGTGGAAGGCCAGGACGTGACCGGCCGCGTATTCGCGTTCCATGGTCTTGCGACCCCGTGAGCTGCCGCCCGATCGAGCGGCTTCGGTCTGCAGAAAAAACACCGCTTTGATCCCCGGCAGCACCGGGTTCTGCGCCAGGTCGGCCACCACCGAACGGCTCGGGTTGTTGTAGCCCGACGCGCTGGGACCGTCATCGAAGGTCAGCAGGAAGCGGATCGGTGCCTGGGTTTGCAGGCGCTGCTCGGTCTCTGGCGTGAGAGCGATGGGCGAGCCAATGCAGCCGCTGAGGCTCAAGGCCAGGGCAAATACGGCGGATACGATGGCGAAGGATTTCATGGTGGGCGCAGGCTCGAATAAAGGCCGCTGCTGAGTGGATCAGCAGCGGCAGGCGCGCACCATACAGCAAGATCGGCTGTGTGAGGTTACAGGCTGACAAACGAGCGTCGCCAAGGGTCAGCCGACGTATTGAGGGCGCAGCGGCTTGCCCATTTCTTCATTCAAGG
>NZ_JACARN010000141.1:0-3117 GCF_013386605.1 Pseudomonas sp. IPO3749
GCCGAGATCGGCATCTGGTACCGCTTCAGCAGTGATGAGCGCCTGGGCATCGATGTGGTCGAGTTTTGCGACGATCAACGCCTCTATCAGTTCGATATCGAGCTGCCGTTTCGCCCGCAATCAGGTCTGGGCAGCAGCGGCCAGGATGGCGTCTGGAGCCTGCAATCGAGCCACAAGGTCGTCGAACAGCACGTGCATTTTCGTGCCTACCAGCACCGCGATGCCCGCGCCCATCTAAGCGGCGAGATCGACCAGAGCCGGGGCGCGACCACCACCTACGGCGAGGCCTACCACTATGCCGAACCCTACCGCGTACTCGGCGATGCGCTGTCCCAGGACGAAGACCTGCAAAGCGAAAGCGGTTACTTCTACGCGCGGCTGCGCCACGAGCGTTACCTGAATGGGCAGACCCTGTTCAGCGGCATCAGTAGCAGCGCCACCCTGATGCCCGGTCAGGTATTGAAGGTCAGCGGCGGCGCTCCCCAGGCTTTTGCCCCGGGTGTGGTGATCACTGGCCTGACCACCACCGCCGCGCGCGATAAAAGCTTCGAGGCCACCTTCCAGGCCATGCCCTATTCAGAAACGGTGTGCTTTCGCCCTGAACTGAAGGACAAGCCACAAATCGCCGGCACCGTCCCCGCCCGCGTCACCAGCCCGCAGGCCAACGACCCCTACACCCATATCGACCTGGAAGGGCGCTACCGGGTGAGTTTCCTGTTCGATCGCGACAGCTGGAAGGCCGGTGAAGAAAGCGTCTGGCTGCGCCTGGCCCGGCCCTACGCCGGCGACACCCATGGCCTGCATTTGCCGCTGCTGGCCGGCACCGAAGTGGCGGTGGCCTTCGAGCAGGGCGACCCGGACCGGCCGTATATCGCCCATGCCCTGCACGACAGTGAACACGTCGATCACGTCACCCTGCGCAACGACAAGCGCAACGTGCTGCGCACTCCGGCCAATAACAAACTGCGTATGGATGACACGCGGGGGCAGGAGCATATCAAACTCAGTACTGAACACAGTGGCAAGAGCCAGCTCAACCTGGGTCACCTGGTGGATGCCGGACGCAAAATGCGTGGAGAAGGGTTTGAACTGCGCACGGATGGTTGGGGGGCGATTCGCGGCGGCAAGGGGTTGTTTATCAGTGCGGATGAGCAGGCGTTGGCTTCGGATCACGTGCTGGCCATGGCCCCCGCCTCGAATTTGGTCGCAGGCGCAACGCAACAAATCGCCGACTGGCAGGAAATCGCCCAGGCACATCGTAGTCGTCAGCCTTCGATCGAGGGTTTGCAGCAGTTCCAGGACAGCGCCAAAGACTTGAAAGCCCCGGCCATGTTGTTCAGTGCGCCCAAGGGTATAGGTGCGGTAACACCTGCCAGTATGCTGCTGAAAAGCGGCAAGTCGCTTTACCTGCAGAGCCGCGAGGAGATCAATTTGGCGGCCGCCCGGCGTCTGTCAGTCCATGCCAACGAGGCAATCTCTCTGTTGGCTCAGCAAGAAGGTATGCGCCTGGTTTCCGGCAAAGGGCCCCTGGAGATCGAATCCCACGGCGACGTGATGAAACTGATTGCCCGGCAAGACATCACTTTGCAGTCGGTACAGGGTCACCTGCAACTGACGGCCAAAAATGGTATCACCCTTGGGTGCGGTGGCGCCTACATCCGGCTTACACCGAAAGGCGATATCCAGATTCATGGCCCAGGCCTGATCAGTATCAAGGGCAAACATCGACTAAATCCCGGGACCAGTGAGCAATTTCCTTTGCCAGAGTTGCCGGGTTCGGTCTGCAAGGAGTGCCTGAAGAAGGCGCATGCCGCTGCACAAGGCTTCGTTCGCAGAGAGGTGCAAGCATGAGCGCTGTTCCTCACGAGGCTTGGATAGAACTGCTGGAAGTGTCCTGCACAGAAGTGTCCGTCACCTGCCTGGATCTCATCATTGATCAGGCTGGCAGCGAGTACCCGCTACTGCCCAGCGTACTGAGTGTGGAGCCGGCATTGCCATGGTACTCATTGTTTACCGACCTGCCTGAACACGCTGCCAGCGAGTTGGCGCCGTTGCTGGTGCGTGTTGACCTGGCGCAGCCTCAGCAACACCAGTGGTTTATCGGGTTGGTGCAGGCGCTGAAGGGACGCTCCCAATTGCTGGTGTTGGCCTCTTTTTGGCCTTTCAAGGAGCTGGCCGAATACCTGGGACGGTGCCTGGAGGTACGTCATGAAGGATACCTGGGCTTGCTGCGTTATTACGACCCGCGTGTCTTCCCATTGCTGTTCAGCCATGTGCTTGAGCCGCAGCAGCAACGCTGGTTGCTTTGTCCTGCTGCGTTCTGGAGTTGGTTGGATCGCGACGGCATTCCCCATCGCTTTCAGGGCAGGGCCGATGCGCAAGCATTGCCGGAGGACTTCGTGCCTATCGAGCTCAGCGATAGCCAATTGGAAACGCTCTGCTGCGCCAGTGATGCCACGACAGCCATGGTGAACCTGGCCGATGCGCTGCCGCTTGGCGCGAGCGCCGAGCAGCACTTTCAGGCGTGCTACGTGGCCATGCTTGAGGCCACCCAGGCGGGGTTGTTGCTCGAGCCCGAGCGTCAAGCCTACACCCTCGACCGGTTGCGCACTCTTTGCGCGCCATCCTCCGACGAAGACAGGACATGAATGGTATGTACAGATCCAGCGACGGCAGATTTAGCGTTGCCATGCTCGGTGTTTTGGCAGGCGTTTTGTTTGCGCAAAGCGCTTTGGCCAGCACGCTCGAAGCTATAAATCATACGCACTGGGCGATCAACCGCTTCAGTGTTGATGGGCGTTCGGGCATCGACATCATTGGCCCTTATCAGGGGGGCGGGGGTGGATGCTGTTATGTCGCGCCCGAGCGTTGGCAGGCGGGGATGACGGTGCGTGTTGATTGGGAGACTGGGGAGGGAAGTACGAAGGAGTATCCCGGAACTGGAGATTGGCCTAAGTATTTGGCATGGGTCGAAAAAATCGACGCCCAAAAACGTCAGCTCACCAAAACAGTTTCCATCCCCGACTACACCGGCCAAAAAGTCTGCGGCCTCACCGTGCACTTCCTGCCCTGTGATGACATCCAGGTCACCACCTCCTGCTACGCCTACGGCAGCCC
>NZ_JACARN010000142.1:0-10726 GCF_013386605.1 Pseudomonas sp. IPO3749
ACATAATGTTTACAAGGGTATAACTGGGTGATCTCTTCAAAATTGTGCAACCGAAGATCCCGCCCTTAACTCAACAACACCACCCCACCCGGCAACTCCGTGCACTTGGCCCCATACGCATCGCGAATCAACAACGCCACGCCCGCCAACTGCTGCAAACTGAACCGCGCCTGCACCCGGCGCTGGCCCAACGCTTTGTTGAGCAGTAACAGCATGCCCGGCCGGTAGCGGTTGATTTCGTCCACCACCGTCGCCAGCGTGGCGTTGTTGAACACCAGTATCTGTTCACGCCAGGCCACGACCGCCTGGGTGTCTACCGTGGTCACTTCACTGACGCCAGCAACGCCATAGGTCAGTTGCCGACCGCCGTCCAGGCGCACACTGCGTCCGGCGATATCTACCGAGAGCGAGCCCTCGATACAGGTCACGCACACGTTGTGGTCGGTGTTGCGCACGTTGAAGCGTGCCTGCGCCGCGCTCACCCAACCGTCACCGGCCTGGACCTTGAGCGGTTGGGCAACGTGGGCGATCACTTCGACTTCACCTTCGAACAGTTCAATGCCCTGCCCCACCCGACTGATGCGCGTCTGGGTGTTGAGTTCCAGGCTGATCCCTTCGCTCAACAGCACTTGGCGTTGCTCACCGACTTCGGTGCGATAGTCCGCCGTGAGCCCTGCAAAGCCGCCCGGCACGCCGACGCGCACCATCACCACGGCTGCCGAAGCGGCAATCGCGCCACCGAGGAAGGCCCGCCGACCAAAGCTGCGCGGTTGTGCCACTTGGTCGAGGGCCGGTGTGAGTTGCTGCCACAGCACCTTGGCCTGCTCGAATGCCTGCGCATGTTGGGGGCTCTGCGCGCACCAGGCTTTGAGCGCCTTGGCATCGGCCACGGTGGCGCGGCCCGAGGTCAGCAGGAGCAGCCAGTCGCGGGCTTCATCGTGCAGGGGGCTGGCGGCGGATGGCCGGGCGGTGGGGAAGCTGAAAATATTCAAGCGCGCACGTACTCACGGATTTATCAGGGACTCGACACTAAGACGGTTTTCCGGCCCCGGGACCGAACCGCTGAATCACTTTTCTTTCGAGGCGCTTGGCACAGTGGCCCAGGGCGGCCTTGATTTCCTTCTCGACCATGCGCGTGGAGATGCCGAAACGCTGGGAAATCTCCAGGTGCGGCGCCTCTTCCAGGCGGGCGGCGATGAGGATTTTGCGGCGACGGGCCGGCAGTTCGTAGAGCGCCTTGACCAGGGATTGGATTTCTTTCTGGCCGCCCACCACCCGCGACGGGTCCTGGGCTTCGTCGGCGCTTTGCAGCAGTTCTTCCACTTCGCTGCCGGTGAGCAGGCGCGCGTCGGCCTGGCGGCGGTCGGCGGCGATGTTCAAGGCCATGCGGTAGAGGTAGGCGTTGGGTTGTTGCAGGTTGGGCGGCACGTCCATGCGGTCGACCCGCAAGTAGGTTTCGTGCAGCACGTCGTTGGCCAGGTCTTCCGAGCCCAAGCGCTTGCGCAAACGCACCTTGAAGTCTTCGTAGGAGGCCAGGAACAAGCTGACCATCGCACTGTGCCCGGTATTTTTCATCCGCCCCAGGCTCCTTTCGCTGCTGTGCATTCCATGCGCATTCCTGTTGTGTCAGGCATCAAAAGTAAAGTCACCGGTTGGCGCAGTGAGCTCGGTGCCGGGCGTTGGACCCGGGCCGCGCTCAGGCTGCGTACCAGTGCTTCATCGCGTTGTTCATCGCCGGTGGAGCTGACCAACCGACTGTGTTCAATCACTCCGCCCGGGTTGACCCACACCTGCACCAAGGCCCGGAAGCTGCCGGGCCGGGTCAGCGGCGAGCGGCACAGGCTGGTCTCGATGGCTTGCTGCAGTGCCGTCGCGTAGCTGTTGTTGATCCGCGCGGCGCTGCGTGCCGCCGCGCCCTTTGTGGGCGGTGGCTGGCTGACCTGCGGGGTCTGCAAGGTAAACGCATCGCTGCGTGCATAACGTGCCATCAGGCCACTCCCTGTCAGCAACATCGCCAGTGCCTCTTGCGCCGTAAAGCGCCCGCGTACCCCGATGGAGCGCCGGCCCCGCGTCAACTCGCGGTCCACCAGCACCGCCATCCCGGTGGCGCGGCTGTAGGCTTGCAGTGCGTATTCAAGGTCTTGCGCCGGCAGGTTCAACGACAGCAGCGGTGACTCTGCCTGCGCCATACGACCGCCGGCCAGCAGCAACAGCAAGACCAGGGCGCACATGACGCGCCTCCAGACTCCCTGTTCACCCCCTGCTCTGCATCGCTGCACGGCCGACGCGCCCTAGAAAACCGTCATCCTGAGGCCAGTTTATGAACCTGATGTTACGGTGATAGCAAAAAAAACATCACGGTGACGAGAAGCCCGCTGCACTACACTTTCAAGCCTAACCGGCCCACTCCTCAGGGCCTGCCAGGAGGCCCGATGAAGCTGTTACCGACCCTCGCCAGCCTGTTGCTGTGCGCTGCCCTGCCCGTACTCGCCCACGCCGAAAACGCCGCCGGCACGTGCGCCGAAGTCAGCGTGGATGGCTACAAGGCGCCCAACTATGGCTGCCTCAGCCAGCAGATGGGCAATGACACAAACGCGACCAAGGCGGCGAAGAAAAACCGCGAAGCCCAGAACATGTCCGTGGAAAAGCGGCCGCCAAACGCGGTCGGCTTGTCCACCCCGGCGGCGACCAGCGTGCGCATGGGCAATACCTTTGGTACATCGGTCAAACCGCAGCGGCCTTGAAAGCGTTGACAGAATTTTCATATCCGCCCACCTATGATCGCCCTCCTCGTTGGGGAGTAACCGGCTTCTGACCCTGTTGGAAGCGTTCGTATCAACATATTCGGCAACCTGCCGTGGTGCGAACACCGTCTTTTCGGTTGGTGAGACCAGCGACATCCCATGCCTGAAGTCGGGCGCATGGCGGTGTCGTTGTGTCCCATAGCCCGACTGGAAGCCTGACCGTGAACCCCATTTCCCTGATCCTCCTGGCCCTGGCCATGTCGACCGACGCCTTTGCAGCGGCCATCGGCAAAGGCTCCAGCCTGCACAAACCCCGTCTTACCGAAGCCCTGCGCGCCGGCCTGATCTTTGGTGTGATCGAAGCCATCACGCCGATGATCGGCTGGGCCATCGGTCATGCCGCCACCCGCTGGGTGGAAAACTGGGACCACTGGATCGCTTTTACTTTGCTGGTCGGGCTGGGCCTGCACATGATCTGGAACGGGTTGAAAGCCGATGATGAAGAGGCCGAGAAGCCGACCCAGCATTCCTTCATGATCCTCGCCGTGACGGCGTTCGCCACCAGCATCGATGCACTGGCGGTAGGCGTGGGCCTGGCGTTTGTCGATGTGAATATCCTGGTGGCAGCGGCGGCGATTGGCCTGGCGACCATGACCATGGTGACCCTTGGCATGATGCTTGGGCGGGTGCTGGGCACCGTGGTGGGCAAACGGGCAGAGATGGTCGGGGGTGTGGTGCTGATGCTGGTAGGTGCGACGATTCTGTACGAACACCTTTCGGCCTGAAGCCTGCTCTGGACCCAAAATGTGTGCGGGCTGCTGTGGCGAGCCCGCTCCCCCATTAGATGTATCTGTTTCAGGCAGCGTGGCTTCCAGTGGTGCAACGGCGAATAGGAGGTGATGCCCGCGCACAGCATAGACGCTCAACCGTTCAACCGAGCACAGGCGTACAAGCCCTTCGTCCGGTTTAACGCAATAGTGAGCCAGCATTCTCTTTCCACCCTCCCAGGAGTTTTCCATGAGCACATTCGTTGCCAAAGACGGTACCCAGATCTACTTCAAGGACTGGGGCAGTGGTAAACCCGTGTTGTTCAGCCATGGCTGGCCGCTGGATGCCGATATGTGGGAATACCAGATGGAATACCTGAGCAGTCGTGGCTTTCGCACCATCGCGTTCGACCGCCGTGGTTTCGGCCGGTCGGACCAGCCGTGGACCGGCAACGACTACGACACCTTCGCCGACGATATCGCCCAACTGATCGAGCACCTGGACCTCAAGGACGTGACCCTGGTGGGCTTCTCCATGGGCGGCGGCGACGTGGCGCGCTACATCGCACGCCATGGCAGCGCGCGTGTGGCCGGCCTGGTGTTGCTGGGTGCGGTGACGCCGATCTTCGGCCAGCAAGCCGATTACCCGCAGGGTGTGCCCCTCGACGTGTTCGCCGGCTTCAAGGCTGAATTGCTGAAGGACCGTGCGCAATTCATCAGCGATTTCAACACGCCATTCTATGGCCTCAACAAAGGTCAGGTCGTCTCCGCAGGCGTGCAGACCCAGACGTTGCAAATCGCCCTGCAGGCGTCCCTCAAGGCGACGGTGGACTGCGTCACCGCATTCTCCGAAACCGACTTCCGCCCGGACATGGCCAAGATCGACGTGCCGACCCTGGTGATCCATGGCGATGGCGACCAGATCGTGCCGTTCGAGACCACCGGCAAAGTGGCCGCTGCCTCGATCAAGGGTGCCGAGTTGAAAGTCTACAAGGACGCCCCCCATGGGTTTGCCGTGACCCATACGCAGCAGTTGAATGAAGACCTGCTGGCGTTCCTCAACCGCTGAAATACCTCAACCATCCTCTCCTTGTTTGGCCGGGCTTGCCCGGCCTTTTTTTGCTCAAGAGAAACGCTGAGTCAGTACCAGACGCCCTGGACCGCTGATCACCAACGTGGTGAAAATGATCAACAGCAGCCAGCCGAACTGCGCTTCGAGCAGCGTCCATTCCGGGTGTACCACCAGCAAGGCGATCAGCAGCACACACAGGATCGGCAGGCATGCCAGGCGCACCAGCACCCCGACAATGATCAAAAGCGGGCACAGCACTTCGGCGAAAATCGCCAGCACCAACGTGACCGTCGTTCCCAGATGAAACGGATCCTCGATCTGCTTCAATTGCTCGCTGTAGTTGAGCAGCTTGGGCAATCCATGCACCCACAACAGGAACAGCGCCCCACAGACCCGCAGAAACAACAGCCCCAGGTCCGGATATTTTGATGCGTTCATCGGTGCTCTCTTTTAGTGGACACAACGCTCGATTGTGTCGACAGAGGCACCCGCACGCTTGCAAGCCTGTGCTGACCTCACGCCCCCGTGCCGGCAAACGCCGTGACGATCTCCTCCATCACCACCCGCACCCGTGCGGTGTGGCGCAAGTCGGCGTGGGTCACTAGCCACACGTCATAGGGCAAAGGCCGCGTACGGTCAGGCCATAAGCGCACCAACCCATCGCGCTCGCCGGTGTAGACCGGTATTTCACCGATGCCGATGCCCGCAGCAATGGAACGGCGTACCAACAAGCTGGAACTCAAGGCCGCGACAATGCGGCCGCGACCCACGGGCTCGGAGACCAGGGTCAGGTCTTTCTGGGTTTGCAGGTAGGGCTGGTAAACCACCAGGTCGTGGCCCTCGAACAGGCTGCCCGGGGC
The DNA here is from genome assembly GCF_013386605.1 of Pseudomonas sp. IPO3749. Classification (NCBI taxonomy): domain Bacteria; kingdom Pseudomonadati; phylum Pseudomonadota; class Gammaproteobacteria; order Pseudomonadales; family Pseudomonadaceae; genus Pseudomonas; species Pseudomonas sp. IPO3749. The sequence continues at coordinate 5,444 of NZ_JACARN010000142.1, forward strand.
GGGCACGCCGTGACGGTCGATGTATGCCTGGGAGGCAAACAATCCTACCGGCCAACGGGCAATGCGCCGGGCGATCAGGTCTGGGTTGTCCGGGCGGGTGTTGCGCACGGCAATGTCAGACTCACGCTTGGCCAGGCTGAGGATCTGGGTGGAGGCGTCCAGGTGTACGCGCACATCGGGGTGCTTGTCGTGCAGGCGGGCAATGGCCGGGATCAGGAAGTCGATGGCCAGGGAGTCAGTGGTGCTGACGCGCACGGTGCCGGTCAGGCGATCATCCAGGCCCAGGATCTGGCGTTCCAGGTCGAGCGCCGAGCGTTCCATGTTCTCTACCGAGCGCACGGCAGCCTCGCCAACAGCCGTCAGCGCATAGCCCTCGGAAGTGCGCAGGAACAAGGTGGCGCCCAACGATTTTTCCAGGGCATTGATCCGTCGGCCTACCGTCGCCTGATCCACGCCCAACACCCTGGCGGCGCCGCGTAGAGTGGACGCCCGGCACACTGCGAGGAACACCCGCGCATCGTCCCAATTCATTGGTTTCTCCAGTGCTGCGAATATGCATCGCACCCGTGCCAAATCGCAGCATTATTACATCACTCAACCTGGCTATGCTGGCCCCAGAGAAAAAACTTCAGGACAGCGATCATGCTCGATACCCACGCATCACCTCGCCGCTCAGCCTGGCTGCCGATCTTCGCCGGCCTGTGTGCCAGCCTGGTCAGCATCGGTCTGGCGCGGTTTGCCTATACACCGTTGATTCCGACCCTGATCCAGGCCCAGTGGTTTTCCGCGAACGACGTGGTCTACCTCGGCGCCGCCAACCTGGTGGGCTACTTGATTGGTGCGCTGATCGGCCGCCCCATCGCTCAACACACCTCCAATAAAACCGCCCTGCGCATCATGATGGTGGCGGTGACACTCGCATTCTTTGCCTGCGGCTTCCCGCTGTCGGTGGTGTGGTTCTTCGCCTGGCGCCTGCTATCGGGGATCGCCGGCGGCGCAATCATGGTGTTGGTGGCCGCCACTGTACTGCCCCATGTTCCGGCGGCACGTCGCGGCCTGGCCAGTGGCGCGATCTTCCTGGGCATCGGCCTGGGCATTGCGGGCTCCGGCACGCTGGTGCCGCCGTTGTTGAGCCTGGGCCTGCAGCAGACCTGGTTTGGCCTGGGCCTGTTGGCGCTGGTATTGACGGCTGCCAGCTGGTTCGCCTGGCCCGCCGGCTCGCAGCCTCAAGCATCGGCAGCGCCGGACACCTCGGCACAGACACCCGCTGGCGTTTACCTGTTGTTCACCCAATACGCGTTTATGGCGGCGGGCCTGGTGCCAGCGATGGTATTTCTGGTGGACTACGTGGCCCGTGGCTTGGGTGCCGGTGCGCATGTCGGCGCGATGATCTGGGTGATGTACGGCCTGGGCGCGATTGTGGGCCCGGTCTCCTACGGGTTCCTCGCCGATAAACTCGGCGCGCGCTGGAGTATTCGCGGGGTGCTGGTGGTGCAGGCGATTGCAGTCGGCCTGCTGCCGATTGCCGGTTCGTTTACCGCCCTGGCGGTGCTGGCAGTCATCCTCGGTTCCTTTCCGCCGGGCATTGTGCCCCTGGCATTGGCGCGGGTACATGAACTGCTGCCCAACCATCACCAGCAACAGGTGGCATGGAGCCGCGCCACTGTATCCTTTGCGACGTTCCAGGCACTGTCCGGGTTTGCCTACTCCGCCCTGTTCAACAGCAGCGGCGGCCAGCACGCGCTGCTGTTCATGATCGCCGCAGGCGCCATCGTGGTCGCACTGGCCCTGGAGCTGAGTATGATTATGCTGAACCGTCGACCGCTCGACACGGTCCCAACCCCTACGCTCATCGCTGCAGGTATCCTGAAATGACACTTCCTCAAGAAATGACCCTGATCGAAATCACCACCCCTGGCGGGCCTGAAGTGCTGCAACCCCGCCAGGCCGATGTGCCGGTTGCAGCTCCCGGCGAGATCCTGATCCACGTGCACGCCGCCGGCGTCAACCGCCCGGACGCCTTGCAGCGCGCCGGCAAGTACCCGATGAAACCCGGCATGAGCCCGATCCCCGGCCTGGAAGTGGCGGGTGAAGTGGTAGCGCTGGGTGATGGCGTGACCGAGTACACCGTCGGTGACAAAGTTTGCGCCCTCACCAATGGCGGTGGTTACGCCCAATACTGCGCAGTGCCCGCCAGCCAGGCATTGCCAGTTCCCGAAGGCATGGACTGGATTCAAGCGGCGGCCATTCCGGAAACCTTCTTTACCGTGTGGGCCAACCTGTTCGGCATCGGCGGCGCCCACAAGGACCAGCGTGTGCTGATCCACGGCGGCACCAGTGGTATCGGCACCACCGCACTGATGCTGTGCCGCGAGTTCGGCATCCAGGCATTTGCCACTGCTGGCAGCGAAGAAAAATGTGCGGCCATTCGTGCCCTGGGCGCGGAAGCAATCAACTATCGCGAACAGGATTTCGCCCAGGTGATCGGTGATCAAGGCGTGAATGTGATCCTCGACATCATGGGTGCCTCCTACCTCAACAACAACCTCAAGGCGCTGGCGATGGACGGCCGCCTGGTGATGCTGGGGTTCCTCGGCGGTGCCAAGGCCAATGAGGTGGACTTGCTGACCATTCTCGGCAAACGCGCAATCGTCACCGGTTCGCTGCTGCGCGCACGGACCAAGACAGAGAAAGCCGCGATTGCCGACCAACTGCGCGAGCACGTATGGCCGGTGCTGTCAGGCGGGCGTTGCCTGCCGATGATCGACCAGGTGTTCGACTACACCCAGGCCGATCAGGCACATGCGCGGATGGAAGGTGGCGATCATATTGGCAAGATTGTGTTGCGGGTTGCCTGATTATTCAGCGTAAACCGGGTAATCGATATAGCCCTCTGCACCACCACCGTACATCCCTTCCACCCGCAGCGGATTCAACGGCCACCCATTGAACAGCCGCTGCGGCAGATCCGGGTTGGCGATAAACGGCCGCCCGAACGCGATCAAGTCCGCCAGCCCCGCTTCGACCAACCGCGCACCGCGCTCTGCGGTGTAGCGGCCGGCGTAGATGATCCGCCCGCTGAACGTCTCGCGCACGGCACGGCGAAACGATTCAGGCAAGTCGGGTGCGTTGTCCCAGTCGGCTTCGGCGATGGAAACGTAGGCGATGCCCGACGCTTCCAGCACCTTGATGGCTTCGATGTAGGTGTGGTGCGGGTCGTCTTCCACCAGGCCGATGTACACACGGTCCTGATCGGTGCCGCTGAACAACGGCGAGAAACGCACGCCCAGGCGTTCCGGCCCGACCACCGCGCTCACTGCTTCGACGATCTCGCGCAGAAAACGCAGGCGGTTTTCCAACGAACCACCGTACTCATCGTCACGCTGATTGGCGTGGGCCGAGATGAACTGGTTCACCAGGTAGCCATTGGCCGAATGGATTTCCACCCCGTCAAACCCCGCATCCAGCGCATTGCGTGCCGCCTGGGCATAATGCCCAACCAAGTCCTTGACCTCTTGCGTAGCCAACGCACGTGGCACCGGCGGCTGTTTCAACTCACCCTCGCCCGACCCCGTTTCTATAAAGGCTTTGGCTTGCAGGGCCTGCAGGGCCGACGGTGCAACCGGCGCCGCCCCTTCAGGCTGCAAAGCGTTATGGGACACCCGCCCCACATGCCACAACTGGGCAAAGATCACCCCACCCTCGGCATGCACCGCATCGGTGACCTTGCGCCAGCCATCGATCTGCGCGGGGGTGTAGATGCCCGGTGTCCAGGCATAGCCTTGGCCACGCGGCTCGATCTGCGTGCCTTCGCTGACCATGAAACCGGCACCGGCCCGCTGGCGGTAATACTCGGCCATCAAGTCGGTGGCGATATCACCCGGTTGGGCGCTGCGCTGGCGCGTCAACGGCGGTAAGACAATACGGTTGTTCAGCGTATGGTGACCCAACTTTACTCGGGTACTTAAAACATTGTCAGTCATTTAAGGATTTCCAAATTCTGGACGCGCTAAAGCATTGGCGACTTATAAAAGTCGCCAATGAATTCAGCGGTCTAATTAATTAAGCGGTGAGTTTCAGCAGGGCTTTAGCGACATCACTGGAACTGCCAGGATTTTGCCCGGTAACCAACAAGCCATCGGTAATGACAAAGGACTGCCAGTCAGCGCCTTTTTCATAAAGGCCGCCCAACTTCTTGAACTCATCTTCCACCAGAAACGGCACCACATCAGTCAGTTCCACCGCCGCCTCTTCCGAGTTGGAGAACCCGGTGACGCGACGGCCCTTGACCAGCGGTTCACCATTGACCGCCTTGACGTGACGCAGCGCGCCCGGTGCGTGGCAGACAAAACCGATCGGCTTGCCAGCGCGCTCGAAGGACTCGATCAACGCGATCGACACCGGCGATTCCGCCAGGTCCCACAGCGGGCCGTGGCCGCCTGGGTAGAACACAGTATCGAAATCGTCGGCGTTGACCGAGTCCAGTTTCACCGTGGAGGCCAGGGCTTGCTGGGCAGCCGGGTCGGCGGCGAAACGGTGCGTCTGTTCGGTCTGGAAGTCCGGCAGATCACTCACCGGGTCCAATGGCGGCTGGCCGCCGGCCGGTGAAGCCAGCACGATCTCGGCGCCGGCGTCCTTGAACGCGTAATAGGGTGCAGCAAACTCTTCGAGCCAGAAGCCGGTCTTGCGCCCGGTATCGCCAAGCTGGTCGTGAGAGGTCAGTACCATTAATACTTTCATTTTCCAGTGCCTCGATAGGTGTGAATGTCAGTTTCTTGCGGCTGACCCAACAACTGCCGGGTCAACCCCAACGCCTCATCAAAAGGCGCCGTAGTACGGGTGATCTTGCTCATGACGCTGGTCCCCAACCACAACGCATACAGGCGCTGGGCCAGGCTGTCCGGGTGTTGCGTAATCGCTACCGAGCCGTCTTCGACGCCCTGCTGCAAGGCCTCGGCCAGCAACCCGATGGTGCGTGCAGTGCCGCGTTGCAGGGCCAGGCGCATCGGCTCTGAAAGGTCTGACACCTCCGCACCGAGTTTGACGGCAAGGCATTTGCCCGCGTCGGTGCAGCCGGTCTGGTTGTCGATCCAGCATTGCCAATAAGCCATCAACTTGGCGTGCTGGGTTAAACCCGGCAGGTCGAACAGTTGCTGCATGCCCTGCACGTAGTTGTCGAAGTAGTGGTCGAGCAATACAACGCCGAACGCATCTTTGGAGGTGAAGTAGTGATAAAACGAACCTTTGGGTACTTCGGCGGTTTGGGATGGTCTGAAGTAGCCA
>NZ_JACARN010000143.1:0-4060 GCF_013386605.1 Pseudomonas sp. IPO3749
CTTTTTCAGAGTTTCCTTAGCAATTCTAATTTTTCTAAAAGGCCAGGCCATGATGCTAACGTCCGTTCCAAAGGAAGCAAATCTTCGATTTTGCTAAGAATTTTTGCTTCGACGGGCATCATTTCGCACCATCTGATCGCAATCTCGATGGGACGATAGAAAAGTTTCTTGTTGGCCTGATTGTCCCCATCCATTGACAGTACCAGTTATCTTCCTTGTTTAAGGTGCAGAAGTCAGCCGACGCCTTAGTGAGTGGCGAATAACCGCGCCACCGGGGCCGAACAGGTTTATGCAGCCAGTAGGAGTCAGAGTCTCATCGAATGGCATGAAAAAAACCAAACCGATCAGAGGAGCTCCAGAATGTCGACGGCGCATACGCAAATCAGTTGGCGGTACCATAGATCATACCTGCCTGGGATACCTAAGCTACTACCATCTCCAATGAGATTTTCAAGAAAGCAGATCGGCCTCATATCGCCCGACAAATCGGGCGAAAATGAAGCAGAGGTTATTTACTCGACGGCTTTGACCATGTCTTCGATGACTTTCTTCGCGTCGCCGAAGACCATCATGGTTTTGTCGAGGTAGAACAGTTCGTTGTCCAGACCGGCATAGCCGCTGGCCATCGAGCGCTTGTTGACGATGATGGTCTTGGCCTTGAACGCTTCAAGGATCGGCATACCGGCAATCGGTGATTTCGGATCGTTCTTCGCGGCCGGGTTGACCACGTCGTTGGCCCCGAGCACCAGCACTACATCGGCCTGACCGAACTCGGAGTTGATGTCTTCCATCTCGAACACCTGGTCGTAAGGCACTTCGGCCTCGGCCAGCAATACGTTCATGTGCCCTGGCATCCGCCCGGCCACCGGGTGGATCGCGTACTTCACGGTGATACCACGGTGGGTGAGCTTCTCGGTCAGTTCCTTGAGCGCATGTTGCGCGCGAGCAACCGCGAGGCCGTAACCCGGAACGATGATCACAGTGTCAGCGTTGGTCAGCAGGAAGGTCGCGTCGTCAGCTGAACCGAATTTCACCGGACGGGCTTCCTTGGCGCCGGCAGGACCTGCATCGACTGTGTTGCCGAAGCCGCCGAGCAGCACATTGAAGAACGATCGGTTCATCGCCTTGCACATGATGTAGGAGAGAATCGCACCGGACGAACCCACCAGCGAGCCGGCGATGATCAGCATCGAGTTGTTCAGCGAGAAGCCGATACCCGCCGCTGCCCAGCCGGAATAGCTGTTGAGCATCGACACCACCACCGGCATGTCCGCGCCGCCGATCGGGATGATGATCAGCACGCCCATCACGAAGGCCAGGGCCAGCATCAGCGCGAAGGCACTGAGGTTGCCGGTCAACATGAAGGTGATGCCCAGGGCCAGCGTCGCCAGACCCAGCAGCAGGTTGAGCTTGTGCTGACCGCTGAACTGTACCGGTGCGCCCTGGAACAGGCGGAACTTGTACTTGCCCGAGAGCTTGCCGAAGGCGATCACCGAACCGGAGAAGGTGATTGCGCCGATGGCCGCGCCAAGGAACAGCTCCAGACGATTGCCCGCCGGAATCGAATCGCCCAGCTGCTTGACGATGCCCAGGGATTGAGGCTCGACAACAGCAGCAATCGCAATGAACACCGCCGCCAGACCGATCATGCTGTGCATGAAAGCGACCAGTTCCGGCATCTTGGTCATTTCAACGCGCTTGGCCATGATCGAACCGGCGGTGCCGCCGATCAGCAGGCCGACGATGACGTAGCCGATCCCGGCAGTCGCGAGCTCAGCGCCCAGCTTATAGATGAGGCCCACGGTGGTGAGAATCGCCAGGCCCATGCCGAGCATGCCAAACAGGTTGCCGCGCCGCGACGTGGTTGGGTGCGACAGGCCTTTGAGGGCCTGGATGAAGCAGATCGACGCGATCAAGTAGAGCGTCGTTACGAGGTTCATGCTCATTACTTCGGCGCCTCTTCTTTTGCGACTTTCGGAGCTTTTTTCTTGAACATCTCAAGCATTCTGCGGGTGACCAGGAAGCCACCAAACACGTTCACCGCCGCCAGAGCCACCGCCAGGGTGCCCATGGTCTTGCCCAGTGGCGTCACGGTCAAAGCCGCCGCCAGCATGGCGCCGACGATCACGATTGCCGAAATCGCATTGGTTACCGCCATCAACGGCGTGTGCAGTGCAGGTGTAACGTTCCAGACCACGTGATAACCGACATAAATCGCCAGCACGAAGATGATCAGGTTGTAGATACCGGGGGAGATAAGCTCTTCCATCGTCTGAATCCCTGTTTAGGCGTTCTTGCGGATGACTTGGCCGTCGCGGCACATCAGGCACGCGGCGACGATGTCGTCTTCGAGGTTGATCTGCAGCTGCCCTTCAGGGGTGAACAGCAGCTTCATGAAGTCCAACAGGTTGCGCGCGTACAGCGCGGACGCATCTGCGGCGACCATGGCCGGCAGGTTGGTATGACCGATGATGGTCACGCCATGCTCGATCACCACTTGATCAGCTACGGTCAGCGGACAGTTGCCGCCTTGCGCGGCCGCCAGATCGATCACCACCGAGCCTGGCTTCATCTGCGCAACGGTTTCGGCACTGAGCAGGACCGGGGCCTTTCGACCGGGGATCAACGCCGTAGTGATCACGATGTCAGCCAATTTGGCGCGCTCGTGAACCGCGACTGCCTGGCGCTGCATCCAGCTGGCAGGCATGGGCCGGGCGTAACCGCCGACACCCACCGCAGCCTCGCGCTCTTCGTCGGTTTCGTAAGGCACGTCGACGAACTTGGCACCCAGGGATTCAATCTGTTCTTTCACCGCAGGACGCACATCCGAGGCTTCGATCACCGCGCCCAGACGCTTGGCGGTGGCGATGGCCTGCAGCCCCGCTACACCGGCACCCAGAATCAGCACGCGAGCTGCCTTCACCGTGCCCGCAGCCGTCATCAGCATCGGCATGAAGCGCGGATAGTGATGGGCGCCGAGCAGCACGGCTTTATAGCCGGCGATGTTGGCTTGCGAGGACAGCACATCGAGGCTCTGCGCGCGCGAGGTGCGCGGCGCGGCTTCCAGGGCGAATGCGGTAATTCCACACTCGGCCATTTTGCCGATGGTCTCGTTGTTGAACGGATTAAGCATGCCGACGACAATCGTGCCGCTCTTGATCTGGGTCAGCTCGCTGTCGCTGGGGGCGACGACCTTGAGAATCAGCTCGGCGCCGAAGGTATCAGTGGCACTGCCAATGGTTGCGCCTGCCGCTTCATAGGCACTGTCGACAACGCTGGCGTTAATGCCGGCGCCGCTTTGCACAGTGACCTTATGACCCTGGCCGATCAGCTTCTTGATGGTTTCTGGGGTTGCAGCAACCCGTGTTTCACCCGTCTGGGTTTCGAGAGGAACACCAATGTGCACGTCAAATCTCCTGTTGAGCTAATCTTCTTGTATTTTGGGATGCCAGTGACTAACAGTATTGGAGGTGAGACTGGGCTGAATTTCCCTGACACAGCATGCAGGCAGACGTAACCTCTTAAAGGCAGTATGTTTTTTCTGGTTTCTTACTTACACAACAATTCGATTTTAAGTAATGTTCACATGAAGAATCGGGATCTTAAAGATGGGCTTGATTTATGAGTATTCCAATGGTGACATTTTAGACACGGCCCGATGTCTATGTTGCACGGAATATGAGCAGTAGCAGGTTATCCTAAAAATTTGACATGTTCCAATTCTAAGGCTGGTGTCGTGTATAACTATTGGTAATAGTGGTATGTGTAACGTGTGTTTCCCCTGTGACATGAGGTCAACACCAACAGGATAGTACCGAAAACCAAAAGGATACGGTTTAATGAAACCTGAACATGGGTGAGATAAAATATCAATTATATGCGGGTTGCTTGATCGGAAAAAACCGCTACAACGGCCGTTGAGAGCATAGTTGACGTAGTCATTAGGCGCTGTTCGTATCATTTGTAGTCTGGCTAGGGGCAGCCAACCCATGCAGGTCGTTGCCCGTTGTATTCTTGAGATACGCAGACAAAAGGTACTCTTAGGGAAACTCTGAAAAAG
>NZ_JACARN010000144.1:0-323 GCF_013386605.1 Pseudomonas sp. IPO3749
TACCAGATGCCGATCTCGGCCAGCAGGCGCGCGATAAAAGCCAGGTCGCTTTCGCCGTACTGCATGACCTGCTCGCGCTTGGGGTAGTCGCGTTTCAGGCTGAACAGAAAGTCCTGGCCTTCGAAGCCATGGCGAGTGCGCAGGATGCTCTCGACGATGTCCGGCACTGATTGGTGCTGGTAGATGCGGAACTGCCGGCCGCGACCCAGCAGGGCCAAGCGCGGTTGCAGGACGATCTCATACGTGGCCTGGTCGTTGGAGCCGGACTGGCGCTTGAAGCCAGTGACCACACCCTGCAGGGTGCGCAGTGGCTTGACCTCTGG